>RDXZ01000074.1 GCA_004293265.1 Bacteroidota bacterium
CTGGAGACTTCTATCAATACAAGGCACAAGTTTCCGCTTCGCTCAAACTTGCGCCAGTGTCTTTTTTTATTTTTTTGAAAGACTTAAGCCTATTGGGGGTAAAGTCTGGAAACTTCTATCAATACAAGGCACAAGTTTCTGCTGCGCTCAAACTTGCGCCAGTGTCTTTTTTTATTTTTTTGAAAGACTTAAGCCTATTGGGGAATTCGAGATAATATTTATTTATAAACAATTGATTTTCAATTATTTATAAATAAATATTGTTTTTATTAAAATATTTTGACTGGTCATTTGAAAAAACAAAGTCTGTACCGAAGTTTACGAAGGTCTGACTTTGTTTTTTCAAAAATTTTATTATTAGCCTGAACTCACGTAAAATAAGATTTTTAAATTTTTTCTGCAATTCTTAATTTTGCACTTCTTGCTCTTGGATTTGCTTCGATTTCTTCTGCTGTGGGAATGATTATTTTTTTGGTAATATTTTCAAAAGGCACTAATAAATTTCCATAAAAATCTTTTTCGGCTTCTCCTGAAAATTTACCTTTCTGAATATAATTTTTCACTAATCTATCTTCCAAAGAATGATAAGACATCACAACCAAACGACCTGTTTTTTTTAAGGCAAACTCAGTTTGTGATAACATTTCTTCTAAGGCAAGCATTTCATCATTGACCACAATACGCAAGGCTTGAAAAACTTGTGCAAAATACTTAAATTCCTTTTTGAAAGGCGCATATTTATCTAAAAAATTACATAATTGTTGGCAAGTTTCAAAAGGATTTTTGATGCGTTCACGTATGACTGCTTGCGCCAAAGTCTTTGCGTTTTTGATTTCTCCATACAAACCAAAAATTTTATGCAATTCGCTTTCGGTATAATGATTAAGTACTTTTGCCGCTGTTAATTCTGCATTTTGGTTCATTCTCATATCCAAAAAACCTTCGAAACGAGTCGAAAAACCACGTGCTGGTGTATCAATTTGATGAGAGGAGATACCTAAATCTGCTAAAATTCCATCAACTTTTTCAACCCCAAACATTCTTAAATATTTATAAAAATATCTAAAATTATAAGGCATCAAAGTAAAATTTTTGGCTGTGATTTGTGAGGCTTCTTGTTCTGCATCTGCGTCTTGGTCAAATCCATATAGTTTTCCTTTCTCGTTTAGTTCCGCTAAAATAGCTTTGGAATGACCGCCGCCACCAAAAGTTAAATCAATATATACGCCATCAGGTTTGATACGCAAGCCTTCTATACATTCAGAAAGCATCACAGGAGAATGATATGTGGACATTTTTTTTATTTTACAAAGATAAATAATTATTTAATTTTTAACTTTTCTTTTTTTTGAAAAGAGTATTAAAACCAATCGTCAAACCGATGGCGGTCATAAACAAAGGCAAACCATATACAGCCAAAAACATTAAAAAATTAGCTAATAAACTTTGAGGCGAACTATTGATATGAAAATTTTTTGTATCAATATTTTCTGTATTTTTGAGTTTAATATCGTTAGCATTTATTTTATCAATGTTTTCGAATAATTTTTGTGCGTTTTTTGTAATTTTTTCAAAATCGTTTTTATCCATATTTTTGGAATCGGTAACTCGAATCACAATATTATCAGCAGGGATTGGTTCAAGGTTTTGGAAGTCAAAAATCATTTGTTTTCCTTCTATTTTAAAAATATTATTGGGAATAGTAGCTAAAATATCTTTTTTTTCCAAATTATCTTTTAATTCTATAAAAATTCTACCTTTTTCAATTTTATCTTTCCAAGCCGCACCTGATTCTAATACATAACAAAAACCATCGGCTTCTTTTTTATCATATCCTTTTCGAATGAAACTTTGGGAAGTATTGACAATAAAATAAACCGTTATTTTGGTGATGCTTTCTGGCTCAAATTCACCTTGCCAAACGTACCAATTTTTAATATCTACCAAATGTTTTGAACGATAAGATTCTTGGATTGAATCGACACGAAACAACGAAACAGGCATTTTTTTATCGCCTGTTTTTACCTCGAAATTATACAAATCTTCAAAAACAACTGCATTGACATCATTGTTATAAATAGTGCCGTTGATAGGATAACCAATTTTCATACTGATTTTTTTCTTATCGTGATTATACATAAAATATTCGCCTTTGACGACTGCATATCCGCGATATAACTGAATTGTGATGAGTTCACTTTTCATTTGAATTTTTCCAAGATGAATTTTATCTTCCCTAAAATAAGGAACAAAACCAGCCGCTCCACCTACATTAAAAAAGCCGGGCATAGCAATATTTGCCCAAGAAAAAAAAGAATGGAAGCAAAAGAAAATTAAAATAGATATTTTTTTTATCATTTTTTTTGAAAGTTTTTTAACGTATAATGAGTATTTTTTTGATGTTTACATTGCAAAGAGATAGTGCTGATACAAAAAATATCAAAAACCCAAGTGGTTGTGGTAATAGAGTCCGCACTCAGCTACTTTTTGTCTATTGTTTTTCATCATCTGCAGGAATAAACCAAACATCTAAAATTGGTATGATGGATTCATCAGAATCAAATTCAACTTTTTGCTCACAATGCTTACACTTTGCTGTGCCTGCTATAATTACTTGTCTTGGAAACGAATAAGGTACATCAAGACGAAAAACTTGTAAAAAGTCATAAAAAAATTGAGATGAATGTCCTTTAAAAGATTCACAATGAATACAACCCATATAGATTTGTTTGGTTCTACTAAAATTTATACGATTTTTCTATTGAGCGCTGTAGCACACACTTTTAGTGTGTGGACACTAAAAGTGTATGCTACAGTTTTTATTTTCCGTATAAATCTTAGTAGAACCATTTGTTTTAAAAATTTTAGTATAAATTATTAATAAAAATAAATAATGATAATTAAACTTGGTGATGGTGTGGACGCTTTGCACCAACCAGTGAGTATCTTGTGCAAACGCCCACGCTTGCACGAAGTTCTTTTTAACCAAAAAAGTACATTTGCGATTTTTGTATTGATTGATTCGAAGAATAACAATGTTTCGCGCCAACAAGTTTTTTTATTTTGAACAAAAGTAGATATTTTTTCTTATATAGCCAAATATTTATCAAAAAAATAAAACAAAATCTTACTCTTACGGAGTTTTTATTTTTAATTTTTCGTTTTCTACAAAGACGACACACCTATGGCGTTAAACTATCATATCAATAAATACAAAAAATTAAAGTGATGGTTTAACTAATTTTTCAAAAAAATCAGTTCCAAATTTATCAATCAAATGCGTATCCAAATGATAAAAAACGATATTTTTTGGTGTCTTTTTTCTTTTATTTTTGAGTAATTGCAATGCTTGTGTAAGATTTTCTTTGGTAATAGTTTCATAACGAATTTCGTCATCTTTATACAAATAAGTTTCTTTTTCATAATGACTTTTGATAACTTTGTATTGATTTTCAGTTATTTTTTCAAAAAAAAGACGATTTTTATCTGAAACTTCCCACTCGTTTAATAATGCAACTACTTTTCCAAATCTTTTTACTACTCCCCACGAAAAAATCGGCAACGCATAATCAATATCCAAAGGATAAGTATCAAAATTATCCAAATAAGCATTAATAGTTTGGAGTTCAAAAATAGAATTTTTAGTTTTTTCATTTTGAATATTTCCCATATTATAAAGCATCAAAGTTGTATTTTTGACAGGCGGTATTCCTTCTTTTTGAGCAAATTTTATTTGGTGCAATCTCAAAGTAGAGGTTATTTTGATATTTTTTTGGGAAGTTATTTTTTGTAATTCTTTTATCAAATCAAAAAAATTATACTTAGTTTTGCTATTCCAATCACAATCTAATTGAATTTCTTGAAAAGTAATTTTTTGAGCAATGTCATTTATTTTTATAAATATTTTTTGTGCTAAATCTGAAATTTTTTCGTGAGAAATATTTTTCATAGTTCGGTTGGTAATAAAAACTACGGGAATTATTTTTATTGTATCATCTTTAATATTTTCAATATTTTGAATGGGACTTAAAGGAATAGGTTTTTGAGATTCTGAGTCAATATCTACATCAAAAAAACGAATATAAATTTGTTTAATATTCATTTTTTTTAATATTAATTTTTCTTTTTCACTCAAATTGAGTTTAGTTTTCCAAAAATAAAAAGATAATTCGGTTTTCTCTAACATCGAACTTTGACAAGAAAAAACAGCCACAAAAATAAAAAATAAAAAAATAAAGCGTTTCATAAGATTTTTTTTGCAAATATAAATGAAAAATTATACCTTTGTTTTAATATTATCAAAAAAACATCAATCACCCCCCCAAAAAAATTCCAATGAAAAAAATATTCCTCTTTTTATGTATTTGTTGTCTATATTTTTACACAGAAACACAAGCCCAAAACGTCAATCAAAAATTTAAAATCGGTAATTTAACTTTTATTTTATCTTCTGATGCACAAAGAAATATCCAAAATCGAGTCAATTTATTAAAAGAAGATAAAAAAAAATACCAAGCACAACTCCAACAAGCAAAATTATATATGCCTTTATTGGCTGATGTTTTTGAGCAAAACCAACTCCCCGATGATTTAAAATTTTTAGCACTTTTAGGCAATCAAAACACTTACAATCTTAATTTTTGGCATAATTTGGATAGCAAAGCCAAAGCCTTTGGTTTGCAAGTCAATAGTGAAGTCGATGAAAGAGAAAATCCTGTCGCTTTTGCCAGAGCAGTCGCTCGCCAACTCAAACAACAAGGAGCAACCAACAAAAATTGGTTCTCATCTGTGATTAATCTCATTAGTCCCGATTTGGCTCCTAATTGGCTAAATACTTCAGGTTTATTAAGCCTTGCATCTAACACAGAAATTGCACTTCCTAATCTCGCTCCAACAGAATTTTGGCAATTTTTGGCGTATAAAGAAACTTTTGATGAAGATTTAGATAATGACGAAGAATTAGCACTTATCATTGAAAAAAATAGAAATAAAACCTTAGAACAAATCGCTAAAGATGATGGGATTCCTGTTCAAAAATTAAGACAATATAACACTTGGGTAAAAGACTCTAAAATTCCCAATGATAAAGAATATGATATTATTTTGCCTATTTATGCCAAATCTGTGAGAGATGAAAATAATTTGTTTGGTATGGACAACGATAACCGAACTTACCAAGCCAGTATGGGAGAAGGTGATATTCACGAGGTAAAATCAAGGGATAATTTTACGAGCATTGCCAGAAAATATAATGTTTCGATTGCGCAATTGTTGAGTGTAAATAATCTAAATATTAATAGCAATATTACACCCGGACAACAACTTTTGATACCTTCTAAAAATACTACCAAAACGATTAGACAAGTTAAAAAAACAACTACAAACACTCCCAAAATACATCAGGTTGAAAAAGGAGAAAGTATTTTTGCTATTTCTCGAAAATACAAAGTAACGGTTGCACAAATAAAACAATGGAATAATTTGAGTAATGCTAATTTGGGTATTGGACAAAGATTAAAAGTTTCTGATAATGCAAACGATAACACTGAAAAAGAAATAAATAATGATGTGGTCGCTTCACAAACCAAAGCAACATACATACCACCCGTACAAAATACGCCTACTATTACCAAAAATACGCCTGCGGTGGTAATAAATAACCGCAGAGTAGCCATAAAATCAGTACCTGCTTCGATGGATTTATTAGGAATGAAAGTTAATTTATCACCACAATTAAGAAAAAATTTGGAGAAAGATGTTGAAATTTTGATGAGAAATCCAACTGCATTTTTAAATAAAGTCAGACGAGTAGATTTATATATCAATTTAATAGACCAACAATTGAAAGAATCAGGTTTGCCTTATGATTTTAGATATTTACCAATTCAAGAAAGTACTTTGATTGGTAATGCAGTTTCAAGTTCAAACGCAGTCGGTTATTGGCAATTCAAAGAACCTGCCGCCAAAGAAATGGGCTTAGTGATTAATAATAATATTGATGAAAGAATGCACATTTTGACTTCCACAGATGCGGCAGGAAAATATCTCAAACGTCATCAAAATTATTTTCAAAATTGGATTTATACTTTACTTTCTTATAATATGGGCTTTGGAGGTGGTAGAAGGTACGTAGCCAACTTAAATATTACCTATAAAAATTTAACTACTATGAATCTCGATGAGAATATTCATTGGTATATCAGAAAATTTATTGCTCATAAAATTGTTTTTGAAAATGAATTGAATGTTGAAACTCCTGTTCGTTTTTTGAAACCACATCTCACACAAAAGAAAACTATAGCAGAAGTAGCCAAAGAAACAGGTACACAAGCCTCTGAATTTTCACAATATAATCTTTGGTTAAGACGTGGCAACACTATTCCAAATGATAAAAATTATTCGGTAATTATTCCGTATAAAAAATAAATAGTTTGTCATAGAGATAAGCAAAAGACAAAATAAAGGCGAGGATAAATCTCGCCTTTATAAATCAAATTTTGTAGCATTTTAATTAATGTACGAAAATTTTTACATCAACCATTTTTATAAAATTAGTTATTTCTTACATGGACAATTTGTTCTGGTAACGCACCAATAACTCCATCTTTGGCACACGTATTTTTTACGTGTTCTTGGGCAAAGAAAAACACTGCCCAATAATGTTCAGGCTTTGTCCAAACTCTGAAACTCATTTTTACATCAACAGGATTTAATGCCAAAACACCTACAAAAGGCGTTTTTTCGCCTTCTTGAATAATCAATGGGTGGGTTTTCACTGCATTATTATTGATTAAAACATCTTTTACTTTTGATAAATCATTGGCATAAGAAACCCCAAAAGTTACCTCTACTAATCTTGTGCCTTCAGTATTATGGTTCACAACTGCCCCATTTGCTAAAGCACCATTGGCAATAATGACTGTGCGGTCATCAAGCGTAACCATTACTGTATGAAAAATTTGAATTTCTTTGACCTGCCCCGAGAAACCTGATGCCTCAATAAAATCTCCTACTCTAAAAGGTTTAAAAACTAAAATCAAAACACCTCCAGCAAAATTTGATAAACTGCCTTGCAAAGCTAAACCAACTGCCAAACCTGCCGCTCCTAAAATAGCTACAAAAGATGTGGTTTCGATTCCTACCAAAGAAGCAATGCTCAACAAAAGCATCACACGCATCAATGCACCTACAACACTGACCAAAAATGGTGCAACCGCTTTATCAACACTATGGGCTACCAAATGTCTGTTAATGATGTTTAAAATCCATTTGATAAGCCATAAGCCCACAAATAAGGTAACAAATGCCAAAATTAATCTTGGTGCATAGTTAATAACCAATTCTACTATTTTTGAAACATAGTCAATTGGTGCTAAATTTTGTAAGAATATCATAAAAATTAAATTAAGTGTTAAAAATCTAAAAACAAAGGTAGTTTATTTTTTGAATTTTTAAATACATATTTATTTATTTTTCGATAAATATTGTATTTTTTTCGATAAAATCAATAATTTTAATTGTTTATGCGTGAAATTTTTAAAATAAGAAGTTATCAAAAATATTGATTTTTATTATTTACTTTTTCAAACTATTTAGGTTATTTTTGTGCAAGCGTGGACGCTTGTACCAGTTAGTATCTCGTACAAGCGTCCACGCTTGTACGAGATTTAAAATATAAATATTTATTAACCATGCCTAAATAGTTACTAAATATTTATATTACTCTTCACTTTTTGACACACCAATAATGATAGGAAATATTCTCAAAGTTTATTTTTTTATGAACTTATGTTGAAATATGCCTTTTTCTGTTTCTAATTTTAAAATATATAAACCTTGTGGAAGTGTTTGCACATTGATTACAGATTTTTTGGTTTCATTAGCATTATCAAAAATATTTTGTTGTATGTACTGACCTTGCATATTTAAAATTTGATAATTTTTTAACATAAAACTATTATTTTCTGTTTCTAAAATTAATTCTTCAGTAGTTGGATTAGGATAAATTTTTAAATTTATTTCTTTTGCTTCCATAAGTGCTGAAGGAGGGTTTCTCTGGATTTGTATATCTAATAAATACGAACCTGTATTGCCCTGAAAATAGGGTGATACCCAAAAAATTACATCTCCGCCGCCAACAATACTTATAGTATTAGGCATTACATCATCAAAAGTTTGAGAAAAAGGCTCATTATTTCTTTTATAAGAAAAAGCCCCATCACAAGTATAAGTTTGTCCATTTCCACTTGCGTAACTATCATGCAGACGAGCAGTTATTACATAATCAAAATTAGGCGGAAGGGTAATTTTATAGAAATCATAATCTGTACCAATATGAAAGTTACTATTTGTAGTACTAAAATTAGCAATATTATTACTCCCAAAACTTACATTTAAAGTTCGTGCTGTAGTTTCTGTATTATTTACTTCATATATATCAGGGCTAATAGCTGGTAACACTACATTAACTGAAACAGGATTTGTAAAACTTCCATTTCCCATAAGTGTATAGTTTGTTGCTGTTGTTGGTTTAAACCATGCAGCGATTAAATAACCACCAGCATCTAAAGATGTTGATAAAGTGCTTGTGCCTGTGAAAGTAAGAGGATTTGTATATGTAAAGCCTGCAGATAAAGACATTCCAGTTTTTTCTTCTACAATAGATACAAATTCACCTGTACTTTTATAGAGAGCCACTACATAGTTTCCTGAAAAATTGGTAGCACCATTGTTTACAATATTATGTGTAACCGTAAAACTTTGTCCTTTTACAATCGGATTTGTATTGATAATAATATTAGAATTTAATGCTATAGAAGCTGTACTCACTACACTAAGATTAGCACTATTGACTTGCCCACCTGAACCTGCCCCTACTGCTTGCCAATTACCCCCTGTTGGTTTTGCGAATATACCAATAGTATATTGTCCGGGTGTGGCATTAGATATACCTGTGGTACTAAATACAAGCGGATTTGTATAAGTAAACCCACTTTGTAAGTTAATGCCCGTTTTGGTTTCTATATAAGCTACAAAACTTCCTTGTGCATTAAATAAAGCGGCAGCATAATCGCCTGTAAAAGTTCCTGTGCCTGTGTTAGTAAGGTTTGCACTGACTGAAAAAGCACCATTAGGAGCAATGATTCCATTACTTGGGGTTAGACTAAGATTAGTGGTCAATCTTAAATTATAGGTATTTGTACCTGTGCCTGCAGGAGGGCGAATACCTATAATTGCTTGGTGTCCTGAGTTATATCCGCCAGAACCTCCACCTGCACCCAAAGAGCCAGGATTAAGTGCATTTATACCAAAATAACCATCTGAATTACCACCCCAACCCCAATTGAAGTGAAAAAAATTATTATTATCGTATCCATCAGCCACAAAAGCATGACCGCCGCCGCCACCAAAACCTGCATACATAATAGGTCTTGAAGCGTTTAATTCATTTTTAAGGAGAGCAATCCATTGTATATCTGTATAATTACCATCTCTTTTTATGCCTTGAATAGTGGTAGGATAGCCAAAATACGTTTTTAGTGCATATTCTGTACAATGTGGAGGAGTACCTGTGGCACTTGAAATAACAAATGCACCACTACCACCTGTAGCACCAATGCCATAATTCATTCTAACGCTTACCCCACAATGATACATCAAAGTAGCCACCGCATTATTTGCACTTGTTACATTATTTGGCATTGATGCCCAATTATAAGTAGTATTACTAAAATTAGCAGATAAAGTACCATATTGAGGGTGATTATATGAATAAAAACCTGTACCTTGCGCAGGATAGTTATGGTATTTCATTACTTGTGCCATAGCAGTAGCCACACAACCTGATACAGTTCTTTCATTGGCAGTATTATCAAAAGGACATAATGCATTATAAAAAGGGCTTTGGTCCCAACGAGTAGTTACCAATGGAGATACTGACTTAGTTCGTGATTTTGTGGTTATAGACATAGTAATAGCGTTAGCACTTCTAATTTTCTCCCATTCAAATTTTATATCATCACTTGCTTGTAGATTGTTGGTTTGTATGTATTGAATCTGTTTTCTGTACTCTTCAAACCATTTTGCTATATGCTCAGGCATATTTTCTATTACAAAATCGCTATCATGTCCATATCCTAAGATAGGAAGTGAGGCATCATCACCTGCAACCATTACAAAACCTTTTTGATTTTGTACAGCAAATACAAAATAAGGGTTTTTTTCATCGTTTCCATTTTTTTGTTCTATTGCTGCTACAGGAAATATTTTTGTCAGCACTATGCTTTGATTTGCTTTGATAGCAAAAAAACGCATAAAATTTTGCCCAACCAGTAAGGCTTCTGCTTCTGTAATTGGTTTAGCGAAAATTTGTGTATATCCTATGAAGAATATCACACAAAAAAGGTAAATTTTTCTCATAAATACTTAATAATTTTTTTAATTTATTTAACGAGCAAAGTTAAAAAGAATAAATTACTAAAACAAGAAAAGTAATATATTTTTTAATAGTATTATGTTCATTTTTCCTATTGCTTCAATCTATTCCAACTGTTTATAGGTATTTGCCTACAATTTCAAATTTATTATAATAAGATTATTCTAAAATTTTTCCTATTTTTATAAAAAAAATCTGCGAAAATCTGTAAAATCAGCATTATCCGAGTGCAAAAACCTCATTCATTTTAAAAACTCTACTATTTATTTTTCAAAAATATTAAAATTTTAGAAAATTAAACACTCAATCAAAATTTATTAAACCTTAACTTCCTGAATTATATGTAATAGTATTGTATTTTACCAATATAAAGACCTATTAAAACTCAATTTTTGATATTTTTATTGTATTTTTTCAATAATATATGGTGTAAAATAAAAAACTATGGTTTAATTATTTATGCGTGAAATTTTTAAAATAAGAAGGTATAAAAAATATTGATTTTTATTATTTACTTTTTCATTGATTTTATTTGCCACAAAAATAAAAATCCAACTAAAAAATAAAGCGTTAAAACAGCAATACTATTTCTTACATTTCCTGATAAATGTTCTATCAATCCAAAAGAAAAAGTCCCTACAACCGTTCCTAATTTATCTGTAACTTCGTATATGCCAAAATAAGAAGATTTATCTTCGGTGTCGGGCATTAGTTTTGTAAAAGTAGAACGAGAAAGTGCTTGTATGCCTCCCATTACAAAACCAATTACGATGGCTAAAAAATAAAACGTTGTAGGTGTGATAAAATAAGCTACCATACAAATCAAAGTCCAGCAAAAAATTCCTATTTTTAAGGCGTAAATATTATTTGTTTTGTCAGATAAATAAGCAAAAAAATATGCACCAACAATGGCTAACAATTGTATCAATAAAATGGTAATAATAAGATTACTTTCAGGTATTTTTAATTCAACTTCTGCAAAAATGGCGGCAATATACATAATGGTTTGTAAGCCCATATTATAACAAAAAAAGCCAATTAAAAATAAACTTATTTTTTTGTCTTGTTTGATATTTTGGTATGTTTTTTTGATTTTTAAAAACCCTTCTTTGAGCCAGTTTTTTGTAGAACGATTGATTTGGTTAGGTAAATTTTGTAAAGTATATTCTCCAAAAAACCACCACCAAATTCCAACAGATAAAAATGAAATTTGACAAGCAGTTTGGTTAGAAATATTACCATATAAGCTTGGAATTTCTAACATAGTTAAATTTTGTATCATCAATAAAACACTTCCTACATAACCTAACATATATCCTTTGGCACTCCAATAATCAAATTTATCTTCGGTGGCAATTTCAGGTAAAAACGCATTGTAAAAAACTAAACTTCCGCTATATCCAATCAAAGAAAGTACAAACCAAAACAATGAAAAAATAATATTTTCTTGGGTTGTCATGGATAACATACAGGTCGAAAAAGCCCCTAAATAAACAAAAAAACGCATAAAATCTTTTTTTCTGCCTGTAAAATCTGCCAAAGCTGACAACAAAGGATGTAATAAAACAACGCTCAAAAAACCCAAAGAAACCGCATAACTAAATAAAACGCTGTTTTTAATAGAATAACCAAAAAAATCAATTAAACCTTTATTTTCTTTGGTAATACTTGCAAAATAAGCAGGAAAAATAGCAGAAGTAATGACTAAATTATGGGCAGAGTTTGCCCAATCGTACATTGCCCACGCATACAAGGTTTTTTTTTGGTTTTTTTGCATTTTTTGTTTATTTTCGCCGTTGTTTAGTATCTCGAAAAGTGCAGTAAAACCTAAATTTTTGTTAAAATTTTAGTTCTGTACTTTTCGACTACCAACAACTTTTATTTATTCAACATCTTTTTTATTTTGCACAAAAGTAGATATTTTTTCTTATTCAACAAAATATTTATCCAAAAAAAACTTATCAAACCAAAAAATATCTGCCAAAAAAACGATTTTTCCACTCTTTGATAATGCTTAGCGTAGCGCTAAGAGCCTCGCTCAACTTGCGATAGTTTTGCTTTTTTTAAAAGACTTAAGCCCGTTGGGGATTGAAAAAAACAGAATTATTTTTATAAAATGTATCATTTTTTTTAAAAAATCTTTTATTATTTATTTCTTTCTATTTTTATATTTAACTTTGCAACCAATACAAAAAAAATTATATTCACAATGAAAAAAATACCTTTGAGTGACCTGCACGAAAGTTTGGGTGCTAAAATGACAGAATTTGGCGGATTTTTGATGCCTGTAAGATATAGTTCGGATAAAGATGAGCATTTGGCAGTGAGAAATTCTGTGGGGGTTTTTGATGTTTCGCACATGGGCGAATTTACTTTCAAAGGCAAAAATGCTTTAGCATTACTACAAAAAATATGTTCAAATGATATTGCCGCTTTGCCTATCGGAAAAGCACAATATAATTATTTTCCAAATGAAAATGGTGGAGTAGTTGATGATTTGATTGTTTATAAAAAAGCAGAAGATGATTTTTTGATGGTAGTCAATGCGTCTAATATTGACAAAGATTGGGCTTGGGTAAATCGTTGGAATGAATTTTTTAAGGCTGATATTGCTAATATTTCTGAAGAAATTTGTTTATTTGCTGTGCAAGGTCCTAATGCAGTGGCTTCTTTACAAAAATTAACCGATACAGATTTGGCTGAAATGCCTTATTACGCCATTGCTCACATCAATTTCGCAGGAATTGAAAACATTACCGTTGCCTCAACAGGTTATACTAAAAAAGGTTCAGGTAGCTTTGAAGTTTTTGTACCCAAACAACACGCTGAAAGTGTTTGGAAACAAATATTTGAAGCAGGAAAAGAATTTGAAATAAAACCAATTGGCTTGGGTGCGCGCGATACATTGCGAATGGAAATGGGCTATTGTTTGTATGGCAACGAATTGAGTGATACGATTTCGCCTTTGGAAGCAGGTTTAGGTTGGGTTACAAAATTTACTAAAGAATTTATCAACCACGAAAATCTTAAAAAACAAAAAGAAGAAGGTATCAAACAAAAACTAATCGCCTTCAAAGTCCTCGAAAATGGAGGAATACCTCGAAGCCATTATGAAATAGTTGATGCAAACGGAGAAAAAATTGGAGAAGTTACCTCAGGTACTTTATCGCCTGTCCTCAATATTGGAGTTGGTTTAGGTTATGTTCCTTTGGCGTTTGCTACGATTGGTACTGAGATTTTTATTAAAATTAGACAAAAAAATTGGAAAGCCGAAGTAGTAAAACTACCTTTTGTATAACAATTATTAAACTCACAAAAAACTATTTTTTCTGTTGAGAAAATAGTTTTTTTGTTTTAAAATAAACATATTCTTAAAAAAAACAATTACTTTTGCAATAAATTTTTACATCTATATACTTTTTTTATTTTTGTTTTTCACTTATGAATCTATCCAAAATTAAAACTCTTTTTTCGAATCACACATTTATTTTGTGGGCATATATTCTTGTTTCGGTCATTTCTACGATACATTTATATTTTATTCCTGAGATTAATTTTTATGTGATGTATGAATATTCTTTTTTTCATTTGATAGAAAATAAAAATTTATACCCTGCATATCCCAAAGAATATGAAGATGTATTTTTGTATAGTCCTACTTTTTCGGTTTTAATGGCTTTTTTTGCTATATTTCCTACATTTTTTGGAATTATTTTTTGGAATTTGTTTAATACTTTAATTTTATATTATGCCATCAAATATATTGCTATTGATGACAACAAAAAAGTACTGATTTGGTGGTTTGGTTTACACGAAGCCTTGACCGCCTTACAACGCACACAGCCCAATGTAATGATTACAGGTTTGATTATTTTTACGTTTGTTTTTTTTGAACGCAAGCAAATATTTTGGGCAACTTGTATGATAGTTTTTGGTTTTTATATCAAAATTTATGGTATTTTAGGGGCGGCACTTTTTTTATTGTATAGAGATAAATTAAGATTTAGTTTATATTTTGGTTTTTGGTTGGTGTTTTTTGGTTTATTGCCTTTGATTTTTATTTCTCCGAATCAATTAGTATATTTATATGTTGAATGGTACAAAGCGTTGGTTTTGGAGGCAAAAGTTGATACCGCTTTAGATGTTTCCTTGTTATCGTTTATCCAACAAAATATCTATCAAATAGAAGATAAATATTTGATTTTGAGTGGAATAATTATCTTTTGTCTGCCTTATCTTCGTTATAAAATGTATTCAGAATTTAGGTTTAGATTTTTATATTTGGCAAATATTTTATTGTGGGTGATATTATTTAGCCCTGCTTCAGAATCTTCCACGTATGTAATTGCGGTATATGGCGTAGCCATTTGGTACGTTTCGAGTAATGATTCGATAGATTATTATAAAATATTTTTGATGATATTTGTATTTATCCTCACATCATTATCACCAAGCGATTTATTTCCTAATTTTGTGCGCGACCAATATATAAAACCAATGGTTTTAAAAGCATTGCCTTGTATTTTGGTTTGGTTTTATGTGATGTATGATTTGTATGTAGGAGTTCAAAAAAAACAAAATTTATTACTCTAAAAAAATGAAAATTTTTAATCCAAAAAAATTACATTCTTTTGTGAAAGAGGTTTTTTTATCTATTCATATTAATGAAAATGATGCCGAAATCGCTACAAAAGTATTGTTGCAAGCCGATTTAAGAGGCATTGATTCACATGGCGTAGCACGTTTGTCAGGATATATAAAACAATGGGAATTAGGTAAATTAAATCCTACTCCCAATATCCAAATTGTTCATCAAACGCCCTCTACAGCGGTGATAGACGGAGATAAAGGTTTAGGCTTAGTCATTTCGCATTATGCCATGAATATTGCTATCGAAAAAGCAGAAAACGTAGGCACAGGTTGGGTTGCGGTGCGTAATTCGGGGCATTTTGGTATTGCAGGGCATCACGCCTTGAAAGCAGTCGAAAAAGATATGATAGGTTGGGCAATGACACACGCATCGGCTTTGGCAGTTCCTACTTATTCGAAGGAAAAATTATTAGGCACCAATCCTATTTGTTTGGCTGTGCCTGCGGGAAAATATCAACCTTTTGTCGCTGATTTTGCTTCCACTGCAGCTGCTTATGGTAAATTACAAATTTTACAACGAAAAAATCAAAACGCTCCTTGGGGCTGGGTACAAGACGAAAATGGATTGCCTACTCAAAATCCACACGCACCGCGTTTGGGTGGTGCATTGTTGCCTTTGGGCAGTGATGATGAGCATGGAAGTCATAAAGGATATTGTTTGGGAGCAATGGTTGATATTCTATCAGGCGTACTTTCGGGTGCAAATTTCGGTCCTTTTGTGCCTCCGTTTGCTACATCAGGCGATACACAAGAGCGACAACCACCTGTGGGCTTGGGTACGGGGCATTTTTTTGGGGCAATGCGAATAGATGCTTTTCAAACCAAAGAAGAATTTAAAAACAGAATGGATATTTGGATTGAAACTTTTAAAAATGCAAAAGCCATCGAAGGTAAAAAAGTTTGGATTCCCGGTGAACCTGAATTTGAAAACACTATTTTCAGAGAAAAAAATGGAATTCCATTGGTAGATT
Source organism: Bacteroidota bacterium (assembly GCA_004293265.1). GTDB lineage: Bacteria > Bacteroidota > Bacteroidia > Cytophagales > Microscillaceae > RDXZ01. The sequence goes on from RDXZ01000074.1 coordinate 16,057, forward strand.
CTGTTATCAATGATTTAGAAAAAGTAGGCGAAAAATTTGGAATAAAATTAGATTTTTAATTTTTCAAAATTTTTTTTATAAATAAAATTTAAAAGTTATCTTTGCACTCAAAACAAAACAAAAAAACAATGTATCCATTATTTAATACCAAAAATATTCTATTTAACTTAATTTTTTTATTTTTTGTGCAAAATATTATCGCACAAAACAACAACAAAATATCAGAAATTGGCGTTCCTGTACGCCTGACAGTCTTGACAATAGAAACAGAAATGAACAAAAAATTAAAAGATACTGTTTTTAGAGATGATAAATTTAAAAGTGATTATGGTATTTTTGATGTTACAGCACGCAAAATCGCACCTATCAAAATAAAAGGAGAAAATAAAGAAAATAAAATCAATATCGAAAGTACTTTTAGATTGATTATAAAAGGAACATTAGAAACAAATTTTATAGGAATACCAATTTCTATGCCTATCGACCAACAAATTGCAATGAAAGTTTGGTTGAGTAGTATTTTTTCATTGGAAAAAAATTGGCAATTATTGACAAAAACAACCTTAGAAAAACACGAATGGCTCGAAGAACCTGTTTTAGATTTGGGTTTGATGAAATTGCCTTTGACAAAAATTGCTGATGCAATGCTCGAACAAAACAGAGAAAGTTTTGCAAAACAATTAGATGACCAAATGAAACCACATCTATCTTGGAAAAAACCAATCACACAGGCGTGGGAAAATCTACAAACTCCATTGCCTATTTCTGAATGGGAAAAAGACACAGTTTGGGCTTCGATGCAAGCCGAAAATATCGCAATGACTGCACTCACTTGTCAAAGAGATACTTTTTTTACTTGGATAAAAATACCTGTGAAAGCCACTGGAACTATCAAAAATAAACCTAAAAATAATACTAAAATTTTACCTGATTTTACATTATTGACCGAAAAACCTGCTTTTGGAGAATTGAAAATAAAAACTTTGATTGATAAAAATTTGGCAGAACAAAAAATGCAAAAAATATTTGGTGAACAAGAATTTGAATTTAAAAAATACAAATCAAAAGTAGAAAAAATTACAATTTATAATGCTAAAAATAATCTTTGGGGCGTAGAACTTTTGATGAAAGGAAGTATCAACGGAAAAATGTTTGTCGAAGCAATTCCTATCAATAAAAAAGGAAAAATCGAAATCCAAAAACTTACTTATAGAATAGATGGAGAAAGTGATTTTCCTGCTTTTGCGGAATGGTTGTTCAAAGGAAAAATCAAAAAACAAATCAAAAAAGCCATCGAAGAACCGCTCAATCAACAAATTGAGGCAATGAAAAAAGAAATTGAAAAAAAATTAGAAAATTATTTAGTGCCACCTTACGCCAAAGTTCAAGGAAAATTAAAACAATTTGATTGGAATAATTTTATATTGACAGAAAAAAGTATCGAAGCTGATTTGAACATCAAAGGCGAATGGAATGTCGAAATGATAGGTTTTTAATTGATTTAAACTTTGGACATAATTTTTTAATTTTTTGTTAAAAATTAAAAAAGGCAGATTTTTCTTACTAATTTTAGATTATGAAAAAAAAACATAGTTTAG
>RDXZ01000075.1 GCA_004293265.1 Bacteroidota bacterium
ACAAAAAATGGCAAACAAGGTTTGATAGATTCTTTGGGCAATCAGATTTTACCTTTGGAATATGACGAAATTTTTTCAAATTTATCACCCAAAAATCCTACTTTTGCCAAAAAAAATGGACAATATGTCTTGGTTGATTACCAAAATAAAATCTTAAAAACTTATAATTTTAAAGAAATAAAAAGTAATTATAACCAACAAAATTTAATCACAACCACCGCAGAAGGCTTACAAGGAGCAATTTCTGAAACAGGTGAGGAGGTTATTCCTGCTAAATGGAAAAGAGTGCAAAATTTTGGGCATATTTTTTTGGTTTTAGATAATAATGATAAACAAACTTTGGTCACTGGAAAAGGCGAATTTACCAATATGATACTTGACAATCACGCTTACGTGGGATATTATCCGCTTGGCGAGCAATATGCGCGAGTGGGAAAACAAGAAAAATTAGGCGTTTTGGATAAAAAAGGCAATTTTATTATTCCTTGTCAGTATGATGCGATTGAACTGATGTTTGCACAAGAATTTAAACAAAACGGTATGCAATCTCCACAAAATACTTTTTTTATGATAAAAGACAAAGAATTGATAGGGGTGAGTAGTCCTGAAAAAGTAGTCATTGCGCCCAAATATTCAGAAATTCAACTGATTGAACTTCGAAAAGGAAATATCATACATACATTTTTCTTTGTCAAAAAAGGCAACAAAGAAGGTTTGGTGGATTTGGAAGGAAATGAATTTTTTGAATAATAAATGTAGATACTTAAAAGATACGATTTTTTTGGTAGTTGTAGCGTTTTAAAAACAATACTTAATTTTAGAGGATTTTAAGATTGATTTTATCAGAAAAAAATAAAACATAGAAAAAATAATTTTTTTTTTCATATATTTGTATTTTCTGCACTCTTTTTGTATTTTTGTAAGCAGATAAAACAAAAGTGAATAAAAAATTTCAAAAATTTCAAAATTATGCTTGTCCAAAACGTAGAAATCATATTCCAAGGTGCTAATTCAGTGGTTTATTTAGTTGATGATGTCCAACTTAACAAAAAAGTTGCGGTCAAAGTCATCAGAGAAGAACGCCCAAACGCTGAACAAATTCATACTTTTTTTAATGAAGTTGAAATCATTGAAAATTTACCGATAGACGGAATAAGAAAAATTTTTAGACGCGATACTTGGGACAACAAGCCCGCAATAGTAATGGAATATTTGGAAGGTTTAAGTTGGGATAGATATTTCAATGAAACGCCTTTTAATATGCGTGATTTTTTGAATATTGCTATACAAACCTGCCAAATATTAGGAGAAATTCACAAAAATAATATCATTCACAAAGATATAAATGGTAGAAATATTTTTATTAATTCACAAGGACAAGTAAAAATTATTGATTTTGGAATTTCTACTAAAATAAATTTAAAAACAAGAAATTTAGGGAATCCCGAAAAATTAGAAGGAACTTTGGCGTATATTTCTCCCGAACAAACAGGAAGAATGAACAGAACGGTAGATTATCGAACCGATTTGTATTCTTTGGGCGTAGTTTTGTACGAAGTTCTCACAGATAGATTGCCTTTTATCAGTGCTGATGCTATGGAATTGGTACACGCACATTTGGCACAAATTCCCGAAAATCCAAAAAAATTCAACCCTCGCGTTCCCGATGTTTTGGCGTTTATTATTTTAAAATTGCTTAGAAAAAATGCAGAAGACCGCTATCAATCTGCCTTTGGTTTGAAAGCAGATTTAGAAAAATGCCTCAAAAGATTAGAAGAAAAAGGACAAATTGATGAATTCGAATTGGCACAAGAAGATTTTTCAGGAAAATTACAAATCCCTCAAAAATTATATGGTAGAAGTGATGAATTAGGAAAAATGATGGATAGTTTTGAGCAGGCTTGTCAAGGTTCTGCCGAAATGTTATTGGTTTCTGGTTATTCAGGTGTAGGAAAATCTGCATTAGTTCACGAAATTCATAGACCGATTACCGAAAGACGCGGTTATTTTATTGAAGGAAAATTTGACCAATTCCAAAAAAATATTCCTTATTTTGCTTGGGTGCAAGCCCTCAAAGGTTTTATTAGTAATTTATTGACCGAAAGCCACGCAAAATTAGATTATTGGCGTAATAAAATTATGTGGGCAGTCGGAAACAATGGGCGAGTTTTGACTGATGTTTTTCCTGATTTAGAATTGATTATCGGTGAACAACCCGAAGTCGCAGAATTGGGTGCCTCAGAAGCACAAAACCGATTTAATTATATATTTCAAAATTTTATTAATGCTATTTCACGCCAAGAACATCCGTTAGTCATTTTTCTTGATGATTGGCAATGGGCTGATTCTGGTTCTTTGAATTTATTAAAATTAGTTTTAACGAATTGTAACGAAGATTATTTGTTAATTATTGCGGCTTATCGCGACAATGAAGTCAGTGAAACGCATCAATTTCAAATGACCTTAGATGAGCTATATGAAGATGAAGTAAAAATTACCAATATCGAATTAGATAATTTAACGTTGGGAAATTTATTAGATTTATTAGCTGATACATTAGGTTTGCCCTACACAGAATTAGAAGATTTGGCTCAAATGATGATTGATAAAACGCAAGGCAATGCTTTTTTTGTCAATCAAATGTTAAAATCTTTGCACGAGGACGATTATTTATTTTTTGATTTTGATAAACGCCGTTGGAGTTGGGATTTAGAAAAAATAAAATCATTGAATATTACGGATAATGTTGTTAATTTGATGGCAACCAAAATTCAAAAATTAGAAATAAATGTTCAAAAAGTTTTACAAACTGCTTCTTGTATTGGCAATCGTTTTGATAAAGAATTTTTAGATTTTATTTATAGAAATACTTTGCATTTGGCGGATATTTCGGTGTATGATAATTTAGAAATTGCTTTGCGTGAAGGTTTGATTATTCCTTTGGACGATGATTATAAATTTGCACACGACAGGATTCAACAAGCAGTTTATTCTTTGATAAACGAAGTAGATAAAAAAGAAAATCATTTGCACATTGGTCGTTTGTTAGTCAAATATATTCCTGAGGAAGAAAGAGATGCTCATATTTTTGATATTATTAATCAAATGAATTTAGGAGACGATTTGATTGACAATGTAGAAGAAAAACATTTTTTGGCAGAATTAAATTTATTCGCAGGAAAAAAAGCGAGAGATGCAGGCGCATATCGTCCCGCTTTTGATTATTTATCAAAATCTATTTCACTTATCACAGAAACTTCTTGGCAAGAAAAATACGAATTTACTTTGGAATTATATTCTCAAATTGTAGAGGCGGCATTTTTGAAAAGTGAATTTGTTTTGACTGAAAAATATATACAAGCAATACTTCAAAACGCGCAAAATATTTTAGATAAAAAAGCCGCTTACGAAATTATGATGCAATACCATATCGCACAAGGCAGACAACAAAAAGCCTTAGATGCAGGTCTGGAAATGGTCAGTTTATTGAATATCGAAATGCGTGATACCCCGCCAAAACGTACCAATGCCACTAATTTATATACATTACCCGAAATGAAAGATGAATATAAATGTGCCGCAATGGAAATTATGGATAGTATCATCACGCCTGCGTGGTCGAGCAATCCCGAATTGTTTCGAAAAATCACTTATACAATGGTCGATTTATCAATGAAATATGGAAATTCTGCCTCTGCTTGTGTTGGTTATGCGTTTTATGGAGGGTTGTTGTGTGGAGATATGGGCGATATCGAAAGAGGTTATCAATTTGGAAAATTAGCCGTCAAATTATTAGATAAATATGATGCAAAATTTTTTAGAGCAAAAGTTGATAATTTATATATTTCAACCGTAATGCACTGGAAAGAGCCTGCAAGGTCATTAAGAAAACCATATTTTGAGGCAATACAAGTAGGTTTAGAAACAGGTGAAGTAGAATTTGCTTCTTATAATATTGTCGAAAGTTGTCATTATCATTTTTTGATGGGAATGGAATTGGAAAATTTAGCCAATAAATTTGCCAAAGATTTAGCCTTAGTCGAACAACTCAATCAAGAATTTCATCAAAATTATTTAATGCCTTGGCAACAAATGATTGCAAATTTTATTGGTAATAGTAAATCTACTTTAATTCTTAAAGGAGAATTTTTTGATGAGAATTTTTATATTCCAAGATTTCTCAGAGATGGACAACTTACACTTTGTTTTATTACTTATCAAGCCAAATATTTCTTAGCATTTCATTTAGGAGAAATAGAATTGGCGTATCAAAACGTATTAGAAGCCGAAAAACACGTAGAGGGCGTAGTAGGAATGTTACATTTGCCGATTCATAATTTTTATTATTCTTTGATTTTATTACGTAAATTTCAATTTGTAGAATCACAAGAAGAAAAAACAGCACTTTTGGCACAAGTGCTAAAAAATCAAAAAACGTTACAAAATTGGGCTTATCACTCAATGGCAAATCATCAACATAGATTTGATTTGGTGCAAGCGGAATTAATGAGAATGGCAGGACAATCTTTGAAAGCAATGGATTTGTACGAAAAAGCCATCGCAGGGGCTAATGTGAACAAATATTTGCACGAAGAAGGTTTGGCGTATGAGTTCGCTTCGCAATTTTATGCACAAATTGGCAAAGAACGTATCGCAAAAACATATATGGAAGATGCACACCATAAATATCAATTGTGGGGAGCAAACAAAAAAGTAGAATATTTAGAATTTCAATATCCACAATTTTTAAGAGGAAAATCAAACAATAATCAAACTATTAACACACGCAACACAACCGTAATGGGCGGAAGTGGCGGCGGACAACAGCTCGATATGCACACCATCATCAAAGCCTCGCAGACGCTCTCAGGACAGGTTGTTTTGAGTAGCTTGTTAGAAAAAATGATGAAAATTGTAGTCGAAAATGCAGGTGCAGAAAAAGGAATATTGATATTGCCCGAAGGAAATCGATGGTTTGTGGAGGCTGAATATTATGCCAATAAAGGTGATGTAAAAGCTTTGCAAAGTATTCCAATTGAACAAGTGGACGGCAATACAGATACCCCAAAACTTTCGAGTGGCTTGATAAATTATGTGATTAGAACAAAAGAAACCATTGTTTTGCATGATGCCGCAAGTGAAAAAAGCGTCATCGGACCCAATTATGTTAAAAAAGTTGGGGCAAAATCTGTTTTATGTATGCCTTTGATGTATAAAGCAGAACTTTCTGGGATTTTATATTTAGAAAACAATTTGGTAACTGATGCTTTTACGCCTGATAGATTAGAAATTTTAGAAATTTTATCTACTCAAATTACAATTTCGATTCAAAATGCACTTTTATATGAAAATTTGGAGGAAAAAGTAAACGAAAGAACAGCAGAGGTAATGGCTCAAAAAGAAATTATTGAGAAAAAAAATCACGATATTACTTCGAGTATCAATTACGCAAAACGTATCCAAGATGCCACAATGCCAAAAGTTGAAAAAGTAAAAGAACTTATCCCTGAAAGTTTTATCTTTTTTAGACCAAGAGATATTGTCAGTGGTGATTTTTATTGGATTACAAAATGCGAACCTGAACCTATTTATGAAGATTTTACACAAGGAGAACTCACACAACAAGTGTTGAAAGGATACCAAAATTCTAAAATTATTTTTACAGCCGCTGATTGCACAGGGCATGGCGTACCGGGTGCTATTATGTCAATGACAGGAATGCACTTATTCAATGAAATTGTAGAATTAAAAGGCATTACTTCTCCCGACAAAATTTTATACGAACTACACAAAGGCGTGAGAAACGCACTCAAACAAGCCGAAACCGAAAATCGAGACGGAATGGATTTGATAGTTTGTGCCATTGATAACGAACAACGAGTAGTAGAATATTCAGGAGCAAAAAATTCTTTGATATACATCGAAAATGGCGAATTGTTTGAAATAAAAGCAGATAAAATGCCTATTGGAGGCTTGCAAAAAGAAGCAGAAAGATTGTTCACAAAACATATTATCAAACCAAAAACGGACGCACCGATTACTTTTTATATGCTTTCCGATGGATTTCAAGACCAATTTGGAGGAGAAGAAGGACGTAAATTTATGATAAAACATCTTAAAACCTTGCTTTTACAAATTCATCTCAAAGAAATGGACGAACAGAAAAAAATACTCCAAGATACTTTTAGCGATTGGGTTTTTGGACATAAACAAACTGATGATGTTTTAGTCGTTGGTTTTAGGGTTTGATTTTTGGATATAAATAATCTAATAAAACTTGCTGTAAAAATTTTTACGCCCTCGCTTGTGTCCCACAAGCGAGAAAAATGTGTATCTACACAACCAATTCGCCCCTGCTTGTGTCCCACAAGCAGTCGTCGTTGGTGTAAGATTTGTTTGTTACAATATTCGCTTGTGGGACACAAGCGAGGGAGTAAAACAAATATTTCTCCATTTTGATTAAATATACAAAATTTTTACACTAACTAAATTTCTGTATAAAATTTAGTAGAACCATAAAAAACTAATTAAGTATCAAAAAAATGAAAATATTACATTTCAAGGCAATTACACTCAAAGATTCGTGGCTCGAAAACGCTTATATTGAAATAGATAATACAGGAAAAATAACTAAAATCAGTACAGAAAAAATTGAAACAACTGAAAATATTGAGTTTATCAAAGGATATGCGATTCCTGCGATGGTCAATAGTCATTCACACGCTTTTCAATATGTGATGAATGGAAAAGCAGAAGTTCATACCAATCACAATGCTGATGATTTTTGGAGTTGGAGGGAGGCAATGTATCAAACTGCTCTTTCGGTTTCTCCTGAGGAAGTTGAAAATATTGCTACAACTCTTTATAAACAAATGTTGAATGTTGGTTATGGTGAGGTGGTTGAGTTTCATTATTTGCATCACGACAAAAATGGAAAACCTTACGCATATTTGCCTGAAATGAGTGAAAGATTATTAAAAGCCGCTCAAAATGCAGGAATAAAAATTACCTTAGTGCCTATTTTTTATCAAAAAGGAGGTTTTGGAAAACCGCCTACAGAAGGACAAAAAAGATTTATTAGCAAAGATTTTTCTACTTATATTGATTTGTTTGAAAGTGTAAAAAAAATTATTTCTAATTATAAAAATGCAAGTTTAGGCGTAGGTTTTCATTCTTTGCGTGCTATGGAACCCGAACTTTTGCCTGAATTTATCAATACTTTTGCGCATCAAAATTTTCCAATCCATCTGCATATTGCCGAACAATTATTAGAAGTAGAACATTGTTTGCAATATTTGCACGCCAGACCTGTCGAGTGGCTTTTGAACAATGCCCCAATTTCTGATAAATGGAACTTGACGCATTGTACTCATTTGACTGATTTTGAAACAGAAAAATTGGCAAAAAGTAAAGCAAACGTAATTTTATGTCCTTCAACAGAAGGAAATTTGGGAGATGGAATTTTTAACCTTAAAAATTTTCAAAAATACGGCGGAAAGTGGGCAATCGGAACTGATAGTCATATAGGATTAAATCCTGCCGAAGAAATGCGTTGGCTCGACTACGGGCAACGCCTACGCACACACAATCGACAAAGTTTTACATCTGAAACCGAAAGAGAAAGTGGACGTTTTGCACTCAAAAATATCATCGAAACAGGTAGAAAAACAACAGGAAAATTTACAACTGATTTTTTTGAAATTGGACAATCTTTTGATGCTTTAATTTTAGATGTAGCGCACCCGATTTTAGAAAATCACCCCTTGCAATACATTCTTTCTTCTTGGTTGTATGGTTTGGATTCGAGAGCATATTTAGGAACGATGATTGACGGAAAGTTTGTGAATAGATAAAAAAAATGCTATTATTTTTGGATAAAAATAATAGCAAAAAAATTAGTTTTTAATCGGTTGATTGCTTTCAAAATCATACAAAGTAAGCAATCTTAATTCATAATAACCACGCCAAAAAACACGCAAAGCATCAATATAAGCACGTTTTGCTTGGTCTTTTTCGTTCAAAGCAATCGTTAAATCTGTGATAGAAATTTTCCCAATCAAATATCTTGCTTGTGTAATATCATATCTTTTTTGGGCAATTTCATCAGACTTCAGACCAATTTTTAGTCTATCTCTTAAAATTTTGAAAAGCCTTGTTTTTACTAATATCTCTTGTTCAAAATTAAGTTCTTCTTGTGAAATAGTTGCCTTGATAACCTCTTCATTTGCCAAAGCAGTTTGTACTCTTGCTTTTTGTCGTCCCCAATCTAAAATCGGCACACGCAAATTCACACTTAAAAGTTGTTGGTCGCGCGGATTTTGATACGAGTCAGCTAAGTTAGAAGCACTTTGTGTAAAACCCAATGAGCCTGTGATACCAATATTTACGCCTTGTTGGTTTCTGCGGGCTTGTGCGACATCTCTTTCTGCCTCCAAAACACGCCTTTTAAATGCTAAAAATGCTTGTCTATTTTGTTTTGCTTGCGCGATGGCTATATTTTCATCGATTTCAAATTCAGGAATATTATTTGGAATTTCTAAATTAATATCTGAACTCACATTACTTCCACCCAAAAAATTTCGCAAAGCTAAAGTATTTGTTTGTAAATCTAAATTGGCTTGCGACATTTGTTGTGCGGAGTTCATCGCACTTAATTCTAATTGTAACAATTCATTTTCAGCAATTTTTCCCATTTCATAACGTCCTTTGGCAATTTTATAGATAGTATCATTGTTTGCTTTGTTGCGAGCCGCCATTTGATAAATAATTTGTGAGTTTAATAAATTGAAGAAAAACTCGGTGCTATTGACCGCCACTTCTTCTAAATCTTCTTTGTATTTTTTTTCAGATTCTTGAAAAATCAAAGGTTGTATTCTTTTTTCCCACAATAAATTATTAAACTGAAAAAGTGGCTGATTCACACTCAAAAAAATCGGAGTAGAAAGATAAGATGTTGTCTGGTTGTTTGTTCCTAAAATATCTATTCGTGATAAAGCAGTACTGACCGAGAAAGTGCCACCTGTTGCCGCCACATTTTGCGTAATGCCTAATTGTAAATCATTGTTAATAAAACTTCGATTCACAAAAGCCTGCGTTCCGTCTGGCAAAACTATAGGCTGAATAGAGCGATTCAAATTAGGCAAAGTTCCTGTCAAAACCAATTGTGGATTATAATTAGAAAGATAAGTTTTATATTGCCAAAAACGATTTTTTTTGATGTTCGAAGCCAATAAACTGCGTGGCGATTTTGTTTTAGCTAAATCTATCACTTCCAAAAGCGATAATTTTTGTTGTGCTTTTATGGTGAAAATATCACACATAAAAAAAATAAATAGAAAAATAAAAAGATAAAAGTTTTTTTTCATTGTAAGATATGGTTTTTTTTAATTAGGAATAAGAATTAAATTAAATATGATTTTTATTATAGTTAGACTTTGGGCAAATTCGTCACTTTTTGTGTCTTACCACTACCATTAAGTTAAGAAAAAACGTACCAACGGGCTTCAGCCTGTTGTGATTGTTTTTAGAAGCAACAGACTAAAGTCCGTTGGTACGTTTTTTCTATATCAAGTGGTTATTTTTTTATATTCATTCATTGTTAAGTCTTTTTGTGCTTGTTTTACGATTGGAAAAGTACTCAAAACATAAGAAAACTCCTCTTCTGTAAGTCCGTAAATATGGGCTATGATGCCATCTAATTCCGCTCTTAGTTGGTTGCGTTCAGTTTCGTTTCTAACTCCGCTTTGCTCTGTCCATTTGGTAGGCATTACTTCGTTCCATAAATCAGCAAACTCAGCAGTAGTACATATTAACTTAGCAGAACGCTCCACAATAGGTAAAAACCATTTATCTGAATTTACTAAACGAGGAACAGGAAGTTGATAGAGATAAAACATATTGATATTGGTTGTTACTTGTTGTCTTAAAAGCCAATCTAAAACAAATGAATTTAAAAAACTCACTAAATAAATTTGTGTTGTATAATCTAAATTTTCAGAAGTATTTAATGAATTGCCTGTAAAACAAGGCGGAATAATTGTACTTATTAACGCTCTTTCATTCGTGCTTGATGCTATTGCACGATAAGCAATTCTGTATTTTTGATATGAAATGATTTGCCCATTATCAGTAGTTCTGCCTAAATATGCTTTTCTACCTTCTTTTTCATCAATCCAAAATCTTGGCTTTGCGTATGAATTAGTAAAATTATAAATCATTTTGCCTTCAAATAATCGTAAAGATTTTTCTTTATTTTCTTTCAAAAATAAATAAGCATCATCTGTCATATTAAGTTCCCTATGAAATTCAGCGTGCCAAAAACTTTTATCACTTAGAGTTGGAAAATTTAACATTCTATTTGTAATAATGTAATCTAATGGATTTTTTATTTCCATTATTGATAAACTTTCTGGGCTTTGCTTTTTAATAAAATCAACTGATATTTCTATTCCTATATTTTTTGGAAAACTTTCTAATTCTGACACATCTTGACGCATAAATGCCACTGGGAAAATTTTTGTCTTGTAATCTTTTTTAAAAGATAATATAACAAATTTAAAACTTTTATGCACTCCCTCAAAAATAGTTTTTCTATTTTCAAAACAAAACAAACCTGAAATTTTTGAATTATCAAAAAGTAATTCACGAAGTTTTTTAGAACCTAAATCATTATAAATACTACTTGGAATAACAATACCACAATCACCCTTTTTTCGTAGTAAATTATAACTCAATTCTAAAAATAACTTAAAAAGATTAACATCTTTGCCATGTCTTTTTCCATCAATAATTGGGACTTGATTTATGTATTGATTTGAAAAACGAAAGTATTCTCTAACGTGACTATAATCACTTTTAAATTCTAACCACACATCTCTAATATCTTTATTTTTCATTAGTTTAGCAAATTCATTCTCAAAATCTTTAATATCCATTTTCTTTTTAGAAATCTTACTACTAAAATTTTGTAAAAATTCTTTTGCGTTTGGCTGAAAAGTTTCCCAAGGTGGATTAGTAATAATAGCGTCGAAACCGCCTTTTTCATTGAATACTTTAGAAAATTCGTATCCCCAATGAAAAGGGTTAAGTTTTTCGGTGTCTTTTATTGTTACGGTACGTTTTATTGGTTTTCCTTCTTTGTTTTTTGTAGTATCCCAAGTAACTTGTTCGTATTTAATACCTAAATCTTTAAATTCGTCTGTAAGCATTTCATTTAAAATAGGCATTGCTTCTTCACGTTTTTCCTCTACTATGGCACGTAGGTTGAGTATTTGGTCTTTGTCATAAATATTAAGTTCTTCTGCTTTTTGGTAGTTATATATGGCTTGTTGTTTTTCTCTTAATAAATCGGCATAACTTTTTCGGAATAAGTTACTACGCGTATGTTTTTTGTCAAAAGTTTTTTCATCAATATTTAAAAGCCCTATCAAAGAGTTTCCGTACATAATATTAAAATCTATGTTTGGGAGAGGTTCTAAGTCATCTATATTTTTTGCGGAGGCGACAAGTGTTAAAAAAAGTCTTAATTTAGCAATTTCGACTGCTTCTTCCATAATATCAACGCCGTACAAATTATTAGTTATGATTTGTTTTTTTATATAATAATCTATGTTTGGGTGGTTATTTAGTATATTTTGTTTCCATTGTTTTAATTCGCTATTACCAATAAAATCGATTTTACCAATGACTGCACTATAAATATCAATCAATTTTTTGAGTGCGGCGATAAGGAAAGCACCAGAGCCGCAAGCGGGGTCGAGTAAAGATAAATTAGTAAGTATAGCATTATTATTCAATAAAAGTTTTTTAATACCTTCTGCATCAATATTAAAGAGTGCTTCTTCGAGCGTATCATAATATTTTTTAGTAAAAAAATTTTTAGTTTTATCATTTACATACTTAGCATTAGATAAATCGGGGATTTTTTCGCCATTTATTTCATCAAGTAATAATTTATGAATAGTTTGTTCGCAAAGATATTCTGTAATTTCTGTTCGTGTATAATACGCACCGAAGGCTTTTTGGTTGATATATTTTTCGAATATATAACCTAATACATCGGGGTTTATTTCATTATCATTTCCGCCTGGTGTATCATTAAGATTCCAAGAATAGCTATCAAACAATTGAAAAATATTTGCGAAGGCTGTATCTTTGATTGAGATATTAGGATATTTGAGTTCTAATTTATGTTTCAAAAAAAGTCCTCCGTTGAGGTATTTTATTTTACCGATAAGTTTGTTTGTTTCTTGTGTTCTTTTTTCGGTTGGCAATGCAAATCCTTCAAAAAAAAGTTTTTGTAAGAATATGTTATAAAATTTAGTGCTATTTTTTTCAAATAATAATGGGTTGATTTGTTCAAGTTTATCATTTAAATAATTAGTATTAGCATTATCAATGAAATATTTTTTTTGTAAAAAATAAATAAACATTAGTCTATTTAGAATGACAGAGGCGTACCATTTGCGGTCACGTTCGTCATCAATTCCTTCAATAAAAACGATAAAATCAATGAATTTTATTTGATAATCTTTAAAGAATTTTTTGGTTATAATTTCGATATCGAGGGATTTTTTGAGTCGATTGGCTACTTCCATAATGGAGATATTGCCATTTTCGTCTAATTCACTAATATCAACGATAAGTGCTGATATTTTTGAAATAAATAAGTCACCTGGTTGTCCTTTAAAATAAGTATGTTCTCTTGTTATTTTTTTCTTATCTTGTACTTTTTGCCAATGCCAAATGGTTTCGGTTCTGTTATTATCAACAAATATTAAAACGTGTTCATAAAGTTGTTTTTTGATTTGATTTTCTATACTTTGTCGGATTTTTCCGAGTGGTATTTCTCCTGTTTTACTTTGCACTTCAATAATCAGGGCAGAAGATAGTTCTGCAATAGGTGTCAAAGAGAATGTATCTTCTCCAATTATTATATCATTTAATTTATTTACTTTTGGGTTAGACCAGCCAAGTGTATCAATAAAAAGTTCTTTGAAGCGAAAATCTTGTAAGAAAATTCTTATTTTTTCTATATTTATTTTATTCATTTTTTAGTTTTTTTACTTTTATTTTATAATTTCTATGAAAGTATGTACCAACGGACTTTAGTCTGTTGAACACAACAGACTAAAGTCCGTTGGTACGTTTTTAAGGCTTTTGTAGAAAGCCTATTTTATAATTCCTAAGCTACAAATAATTTGCGGTTCGCTGTTGGTTGTGTTATCATCATCTATGATACAAAGTCTATCTGTTTCATACAAAGAAATAACTAAATTGATTAGATTTTCGTCGTTAATTCCCAATTTTAGTTGTCTATTGAGCGTATCTCTTGCATATTCTTTGAGTGTGTATTTAAAAAGTTGGTCTATTGCTTTTTTGAGTTGTATATCAATAAACAGAGATTTTTGGTATTTTTCAAAGTATTCTTTTAGTCTTACGTAAGTTTTGTATTTAGCACTATTTTTTTTGCCAAGTGTTCCACCTACGTTTTGTTGGTAATCAAAAACCATTTCGACTGCTTTTTTTGTTGTTTCGTGGTGGTTTTTTATTTTTGTTATTGGCATTACTTCTGGTGAAGTGGCTGCTGCGTCTAATATTATTTTTTGTGATTGTGTAATAGTTTCGCCCTTTTCATTTATCCAAGTGAGTATATCGTTGTCTTGGCTTGTTTTTGTATAAACGATTACTGAATTATTAAAAGTATTTGGGTTATTTTTTAAGTTGTGTAAATTATTTGTTTCTAATTTTTTTGTAGAATAACTTTGTAAAGGTAATTCAGGGATAGTTTTTTTCAGTTTTGGGTCGAGGTCTGTGGCTGTTTTCCAAATTTGGTAAGCATAAGAAGTTAAATCGATGTCGTCGTCTTGTGCTTCGTCGAGTATTCCAGATTTTTCGTTGTAAATATTTTTGATGTCTGCTGTTGCTTGGTCGTCAAAGAAAATTTCATCTGAACCAACTACTTCGCCATTTTCATTAAGTCTTTGCGTTAGTCTACTACGGAGTGTAATAATTTTTTCGATTCCTTCTTCGGGGAAGAAAGAATAGCAAAATATTTGAGTACTTTGTTGCCCTATTCGGTCTATGCGTCCTGCACGTTGTATGAGTCTGATAATAGCCCAAGGCAAATCATAATTTACGATGACGTGAGCGTCCTGTAAGTTTTGTCCTTCTGAAAGCACATCAGTTGAAATAATTACCCTTAATTCTTGTTCTGTATCTTTTATTTGTTTTTTTTCATTGCTAACAGGGCTAAATCTATGTGCCAATTCTGTTGGGTCATCACTATTACCTGTAACAAATTCAATTTTTTGGATATTTCTATTTTTTAGTTCTTTTGTTAGATAATAAGCTGTATCAGCAAATTGCGTAAAAACTAATACTTTTTCTTTTGCGTGTGTTTGCGTGATTAAGTTTTCAAGAGCATTGAGTTGTCTATCATTTTTGGCTTTCCAATCTTTTCCAAGTTCTAAGATTTGTAAAACGGTTTTACAATCCATCGATAAATTTTGTAATAAGCTTTTATGGAATAATTTACTATTTATCCATTGAAATTTATTTTTTTCTAATGAATCATATACATTCTTTGCTATTTTTTTGTAGTCATCTTCTTTCAACGCTAAAAACTTAAACTCTATATCATTATCACTATCTTTTTGTTCGAAGTCTGTATCCTCTACAAATTCGTCGAGTAAGTTTGCTTCTTGTTGTCCTATGGGTAAAGGTAATTTATTTTCGATGGCATAAGCAAAGACATAGTTTCTCAAAACTAATCTGTTGAGTGATAATAAAAAAGCATAGCCACTGCTTTCAAGCCTTTTGAATAAGTTTGTACGGCAAAATCCTATTAAGCGTTTTCCTGCTCTTGATAGGTTTTCGATGATTATTTCTTCTTTTTTGGTTGGTTTTTCCTTGCTTTTATCATCGATATATGTACCTAATCCATAACGAGCCAGTTTTAAACTCCCAATATTTTGCACTACAACATCAGAATATAATTTAGCATATTGGTCTGTTTTGTCATTTTGGTCAAAATGATATTCAATTTTTCGTGGTATTCTATCAGGGAAATAAGAACGTGAACCATTTTTGAATTGTAAATATTTACGTTTTTTGTCTGCGTCATACATTGCATAATGCTCTTTTATAAATGCTCTTGTTCTTCTGACCATAAACATTCGCATAAGTTCTCGCCAATCGTCAGCAAATTCGCTTTGCTCGAAAGCGGCTAATGTTCTTATATGATGTTGGTGTTTTCGTGCAAATTCTATTTTACCTCCAATGCTATCGATGTATAACTCTGGACTAACTCCTAAATCTTTGTCTTCAGGGATAAATAAACGCAGTTGATTAGATAAATCAAGGAAAGTTTTATTATAAGGTGTTGCTGACAACAAAATTACCATACTATCATTTTGTTCTATGTATTCTTTGATTATTCCGTACCTTTTTCCAAGTTTATTCCGTAAATTATGACTTTCATCTATTACTACAACTTTGTAGCGTTTCATTTCAGGCAGTTGATTTTGGACTTTTGAGATGGGTAAAATATCAGCTTGTAAATCATATTTTTGTTTATAGCCGTTCCACATTGTTTGCAGGTTTGGTGGGCATATAATTAAAGATTTATAGAAAAAATCTTCTTGTAAAATACGCATTAAAGCAGATGCTATCATTGTTTTACCTAAGCCGACTACATCACCTACTAAGACTCCGTTACGTTTATGTAATAAGTTTGCAGCAACCAAAACTGCTTGACTTTGAAAGTCTAATAAATCGTTTTGGAAGTTTTTAGGAATAGAAAATTCATTAATTCCTGCTCTTGCATCTTTTGATAAGTGATAAGCAATTTTTAAATAAATATGATAAGGCAAAGTATCTTTAATCCAACTTTGATTGTCAATAATATCAATTAGTTCTTTTGTTATGTCTATGGTTTTATCATCTTCCCATCGCTCATCAAACCAATTAGATAGTTTTTCTGTTGCGTCTTTGTCTGACACATCAATATTTAACTCTCCTTGTCCTTCTACTCCTGATAAAGTCAAATTGCTACTTCCTAAAAAACAAATAATCGGATTGAAGGTATCAACAACAGTACGGTGTAAAAGATATAATTTTGCGTGAAGTGGATATTTTGTAAATAATTTAACAATTACTTTCTTATTTTTTAGTTGTTGTGATAATTTTCTTAAACCTATTTCATCTTTTTCGTTAGGCAATCCGATAGTTAATTGCTTTCTAAAATCATCGGCTAATTGTTTTTTTATCATTAAAGCAGTTGCGTTATCTACGGCTTCTTCTGGTTTTAATGAAAAGTATGTTTTTAGAATATCTTGTGGTGGTTTTTGCATACCTACTAATAAGCGGCATGTATTTTCGTCTTCACCAGACCATCCATCAATATAGTCAGCGATTTTATCCCAACCACGCAAATTAAAATAACCAACACTAAAATCAGCTTTTTTTGAAATTTTTAAAGCGTTTGTTAATCCGTTAATTAGAAAATTATCTATATTATCATAAACTATTGGCATAAGAAAAGTATTTTAAATGATATAAAATATAAGTGTTTAATTACTATTTTAATGTTTTGCAAATATATTATATATTTTTATTTAATCAAAAAATATACAAATATTTATAAAAAAAATTATTATAAAATTTTCGTATGTTAACGTGAGTTCGAGATAACTTTTATTTACGAATAATTGATTTTCTGTTATTTATAAATAAAATCTATATCAATTAAGAAATTTGAGAAAGTTCTCTTTCACTAAAATTATATTTTAGCATTGAAATTTGATAACAAATCTAATAAATTTTTTATTTCATCAGGCATTATCATTTCATCTATTATATTTTGGTCAGAAAATGAGATTTTAAATTCGGTTTCTAACCAAGTGCGCATATTTTTGAGTAATTTTCTACCATCACACATATTCATTTTTTCATTTTCCCATTTTTGATTGAATACATCTTCCATAGAACTGGCATTTTTACTCAATTCGATTCCTTTTTTGGTCGTAACTTTTGTTAATTCTCCTGAAAATTCTGCTACAAAATTTTCCATCGTTGCAAATTAACAAAAAATATAATTTTGAAACCTATTTGATTTTAAAAATGTGAGTTTTGATATTTATTATAAAAATGGGTTTTAAAATTTAATTTTATTGGAGAAAGATTATTAGTGGCATCAGAAGTTTAAAATTTTATTTATTATAGATTTACAAAGAATAAGATTGAGTATTTATTTATCGTAAAAATCTTTTAAATACCCAGTTTTTTCTTTTGGATAATTTTTTCGAGTGAACTAAGTTTTGGGTTATACCTCACCACCATCGATAGAATAAGCAGTTGATAGAATAAAATGGTGTAGTTTACCTCTCCCCAAATACCAAACTCAGTGAAGGAGTTGATGATGATTGGCATTAAAATAGTGAACACAAACTCCTGTTGAGGCTTGTCTTCCAATTTTATAATTGTTCGTACCATAAAAGTCATTTGCATGAGCATTACAAAAAATCCAATTAAACCTAAATTCATTATCACTTGAATAAAGGTGTTGTGTGTCATGGCAGCGGGATATGTATTTGCACCTTGAAAATAAGTAGTATAGTTTATTCTCATAA
>RDXZ01000076.1 GCA_004293265.1 Bacteroidota bacterium
AATTTTTGAAAATAGCAGACGCACCCAACACCATATCATAAGTCCCTAATGAAGTTTGGTAATACATCGGCAAAGGTCTGCCGTCATTACTTTTTTGGTCATTTCCATTGCCCAAAGGAACTTTTGCACCCAAAGTGGCATTAATTTGTACTATATCATTTTTATAAATTTGTCGTGTGTAGCTCAACGATAAATCACTAATTCCTTGCGTAGATTTTAAACTTCCATCGACATAATAATAAGGAATTTTGACTTGAATAATTTGGTCGTGTTTTTTTCCTACACTAAAATTGGTTTCAAAATTAATCGAATATACATTCAAATTAAATTTTGTATGCCCCATATATTGCGAAACTTCCAAACCTCTTAAACGAAATAATTTTTCTTTTTGAAAATTTTGAGCAGGTTTCATAGCCCCCATTGTGCAAAAACCTGCATCACTGCAACCTTGTGCGTAGATTGTTTGGATTGAAATACAAAAAAATATAAATAGTAGTAAGTTTTTTTTCATAAGTTCTAAAAGAAATTATATTAAAAATAAAAGTTAAAAAAAAATAGTTTTAAAAATTATAACTATTTACGTTATTTTGGTGCAAGCGTGGACGCTTGCACCAGTTAATATCTCGTGCAAGCGTCCACGCTTGCACGAAGTTCAGAAAAATAATAAATCAAAAAACTTTATTTTGAGTATCAATAGAAAACGTATGTTTCAAAAAAAAAGTATAAAAAAGATATTTTTAAGAAAAATAAATAAAAAATTCATTGATTTTAATTATTTATCCTTACCTTTGTATGTTAAAATATTCATAAGTGCCAATTTTTACAAGTAATTTACGCACAAAATAAATTTCATTCTTTTTCCAATAAAAATTAATCGTTTTAACTTATATCAAAAATATGACAATTTGGATAATTATCGCTACTATTTCGAGCCTAATTTTAATGTATGCTATTGGAAAACAACTCAATTTGGAGGCAGGCAATAAGGCAGGGAAAATTTTAGAAAAATTGGATACTGATTATGAAGAATTTATCCACGAAATCATTTCTTTTGAAGTAGCAAAAGGAAATTTTGATATTAATCAAGACGCAATCAAAGAAAAAATATGGGCTTTTGTCAAGCCTGATATAGAAAGTTTGTTTGCTTATATCAATTCTGTCGAACTACAAGACGTAAAAATAAAATATACAGCTAAATATTTTCAAAGCCTTACACACACAGCCGAAAATTTATTCCAAAAAAGAAAAAAAACACAAAACCAATTAGACGAAAAAGATAAAAAAACATTGATAGATGCTTCAAAAGACGCAATAGAAGCTGATATTACCAAAAAAATGCTAAGACTTAGTGTTGGATTACTATAAAAAACGTTTTTTATGATACACATAAAAAAATATTTTATCGAAATTTTAATACGTTTTATCTAAAAATAAGATTATTTTTTATTTTACTTTCATTGTTTTACGTTTTATTCATATTAAGATATTCTTCTTTACAATCAAAATATAATTTTATGCGTTATTTACTATTTTTACTATTTATACCTCTTTTATTTCTCACCTGTTCACAAAATTCAATCAAAAAAAATCAAAAAAAATCACAAGATTTAAAAAAAATCCAACAATTATTAGAAAATCTACAAAAAGAAGAGGGTTTTGTAAACGGACATATTGCTTTTTCTTTATTTGATTTAAAAAATAAAAAATCATTGATAGAAATAAATGCTGATAAAAGTTTAATCGTTGCGTCTTGTCTAAAAGTGGTTACAACTGCGGCATCTTACGAAGTTTTAGGTAAAGATTTTAGGTTCAAAACTCAGTTAGAACACTCAGGAGATATTAAAAACAATGTTTTAGTAGGTAATTTATACATCAAAGGTGGTGGCGACCCAACTTTATGCTCTAATTTGTTGAATGCTCCCAAAATAGAGGAAACTTTTAAACAATGGAAAAATAAAATGGTAGGTTTTGGCATAAAATCTATACAAGGAAAAATTATTTTTGATGACAGCGAATATCCTACTGATATTATGCCTGCAGAATGGATTTGGGGAGATATGGGTAATTATTTTGGCAGTCCTGCTTGTGCTTTTAATATTTTTGATAATACTTACCAAATATATCTCAAACCAGCCAATAGACTAAATGAAAAACCAAACATTATCAAAACAGACCCTGATGTGAATGACCAAATTAAATTTGTGAACGAACTCATCACAGCAGAGGCAGGAACGGGCGATTTGAGTACAATCAATGGACATATTTATGACAAGTATAGGTATTTGAATGGCTCAATTCCGTTAGGAAATACTTTTATAATCAAAGGAGCAATGCCTGACCCTGCATTTTTTTTGGCGAAAATGTTTTATAAATATTTAGATACCAATAAAATATCAGTTACAGAAAAATTTACTACGGCACGTCTTCTGAATACTCAAAAAAAAGAAAGTAGAAAAATTTTAAGCACTTTTGATAGTTTTTATACTTTAAAACAAATCATCAGACCTACCAATATTTATAGTTCTAATTTATTTGCTGAAGCGATTTTAAAAAGAATTGGTGCCAACATAATGAGAAAACCAAGCACAAACGCTGGTACAAAAAGCCTAACGGATTTTTGGGCAAGCCAAAATATCAACACAAAAGGAATGATTTTGAAAGATGGAAGCGGATTGGCAAGAAGCAATTTGATTACTGCTAATCAACTGACACAAATTTTATCAAAAACCTTTACAAAAAGTTATTTTAGTGATTTTTATCAAAGTTTACCCTTAGCAGGTAAAGAAGGAACTATGGTAAATGTTGGTAAAAATTTGAATAAAATTTATGAGTTAAGAGCCAAAACAGGAGGAATGAGCAGAGTTTTTGCGATGACAGGTTACTTCAAAAATTCAGATAGACAAATTCACGCTTTTACTTTGATTTTTAATAATTATACTTGTTCTTATACTGATTTAAAAAATAAATTCGAAGAATTTATTAAAGTAATGGCAGAAAATACTTAAAATTTTAAAATAAACTTTTTATAAATAAAAAATATGACCGCATCTTTTGTTTTCAATATATTAAATTTTTTAATTTTACCAATTTGGGTGATGTATGTTTTTGCTCCAAAATGGTCTGTAACACATTTGCATATCCAATATCCAATTATGCCACTTTTATTAGCATTCGCTTATACACTTATCATTATTCCAAATTTGGGAATGATAGGAGGAGCTGATTTTAGTTCGTTGGAAGGTATCAAAAAATTGTTTGCCTCTATGAAAAACGATTGGTTTGTGGCGGCGGCTTGGTTTCATTATTTATGTTTTGATTTATGGATTGGTGGTTGGATTGTAGAAGATTCTCAAAAAAATAATATAAAATCTATTTTTGTTGTGCCTTGTTTGATGTTTACTTTTATGTTAGGTCCTGTTGGTTTTTTGGGATATTGGCTAATAAAAACAATATTTCACTTCAAAAAAACAAATCAAATTACTTAAAAAAAATATCAAAAATGCAAAAAAAAGGTTTGCCAGCATTTATTCAAAAAATAATTACTTTGGTTGTTTTGATTTTAATTTTTCCTTTTTTTATAGGAATTATATTTTTGATTTTAATTTTTGATAAATTTCCTATTTTTTTTTCACAAACAAGAATTGGAAAAGAAGAAAAACCATTTCAAATATTAAAATTTAGAACTATGAATAAGGCAGGAAATGTAACTTTTTTAGGAAAATTTTTGCGTAAATATTCCTTAGATGAATTACCACAATTGTTAAACATTATCAAAGGTGATATGTTATTGGTCGGTCCAAGACCGCTTTTACCTGAATATTTAGCTTTGTATTCAGAAAAACAAAAAAAAAGACATCTGATAAAACCGGGTTTGAGTGGTTGGGCGCAAATAAAAGGTAGAAATACTTTATCGTGGCAAAAAAAATTTGAATTAGATGTTTGGTATGTAGAAAACCAAAGCTGGATTTTAGACCTGAAAATTATAGTTTTGACTATTAAAAAAATATTTATCAGACCTGATGGAGAAATCTTTGCTGAAACTTTTAATGGAAAAAATTAAAATGCAATGCCACCATTAAAACCTATCCAAGATTTTATAATTGTATTACCAATATATCCTTGCGAAATCGTATAAGGCGTAAAACCATTAAAGTTTAAATCAGGACTTTTTACATCAGATACTAACAAATTAACAACAGGTCCCGCAAAAATACTTATAGTTTTATTGACTTTGATATGATAGTTAAACTTCAATTGGAAAATTTCTAAAAGTTCTCTTGTCCAAGTAGAATTTTTGTTTAAATGATAGGCAGTGAAATCTAAATTAGCACTATTTTTTTCATTAAATTGAAATTTTCTACCAAATCCATAGCCTAATGCCCATTTCAAATCTGGCTCTGAATAGCCTGTGGCAACAGAAAATATATTATAGAATTTTTTTGTACCTAATTTATAACTAAGATTTGTCTGAAAAATCTCACTCATACCTACTTCTAATTGTTGATAACCATTGATGCCTACAATCGTAATCAATCCGATAGGCGTTCCTTGTGCAGAATCCATGATGTTAATCAAGCCAAATTGTCTGCCTTTCATTTTTTTGGCACGATTGACCAAGCCAATTTGTGTGCCTTCTAAAATTTTTGTGTTATTAAAAAGCATACTTGTTTGCAAACGAGTAATTTTATTGGCTTTATTGCTCAATAATGATAGTTGTGTATCTTGATAATCTTGATTATTTTGATTGATAAAACCTGCAATTTGAGTTCTTTTATTTCTTTTTTGGAAAATTGGAGCATCTTCAGGGTTGTTTTGCTCTGCCGATTTTTTACTGATATTTGCCAAAATACCTAATTGAACGCCATTGGTTTGCTCTTGATTTATCAAACCAAAAGAATTTTTTTGTTTAATTTCTTCAATTTTTTTAGCATCATATTCAGGAGTAATATTTTGATGGATATAATTTTCGCTCAAAATATTATTTTCTAATAATTCAAAATTATTTTTGGGTTTTAAATTATTTTCGACAATATTTTCAATATTTTTATTTTCTTTTTTATTTATATTTAATGTATTATTTTTTTCGATATTATTTTTGGTAGCCATTACAAATTGATTTTTTATCAAATCTTCTTTTGGATTTATATTTCCATTTTTGATTTGACTATCTAATTTTTGACTTTTGAGATAATTATTATTTGCGTTATTTATCTCATTTTCAGTCGATAAATTATCGTTTTTTAAATTATTTTGATTTGTATTAGTATTTTTATCTATTTTTTTAGATTGATTATTGAATGTTTGATTATTGAATGTTTGATTATTTTTTTGTTGATTATCTTTTGATATATTATTATTTTGCCCAACCAAATTTTTAGGTGAATAATTTTGCATTAATAAATAAGTAGGCACGCACAAAAACAACAAAACGGCAGCAGCAACGGCTAATTTTTTCCAAATTACCCATTTTTGTTTTGTATTTTGTATGCGTTTAGAAAGTTCTTTCCAATCTTGCGGATTGTAAGGGATTTCTGTTTTTTCCGCTAAATCTTTAAATTTTTTTTCAAAATTCTCCAACATATTGATTATTGTTATATGAATTTAACATTTTTTGTAACTTTGCTCTTGCTTTTGCCAAATTTGATTTTGATGTTCCTTCGTTAATATGTAACAGATTTGCAATTTCTTTATGAGAATATTGCTCAATGACATATAAATTAAAAACGGTTTGGTATGCAGGTGGCAATTTACGAATAAAAACTAAAATTTCATCATAAGTTAAATTATTCAAACTATCATCTTCTAAATCTTCGTCTGTCATTTGGTTTTCGAGTGCATTATTTTCCACCAAATTATCTTCAAAAGAAGTAGTATTATTTTTTTTATTTTTGTTGTAAAAATTAATAGCCGTATTGACCATAATTCTTTTTACCCAGCCTTCCAAAGAGCCTTCGCCTTTGAATTGTTTGATACTTCCAAAAACTTTTATAAAACCTTCTTGTAAAATATCTTTGGCTTCATCAGCGTCTTTGGCATAACGCATAGCAATTGCCATCATCTTTCCGTAAAAAAGTTGATAGAATTTTTCTTGGTATTCGCTTTTGCCATTTTGACAACCTTCTAATATTTTTTTTTCTATTGCCTCATTATTCATGCAGAGGTATATATTTAGATAGACTATTAAAACCTATTTTAGTTGCTTAAAAAATATAATTATTTTTATAAAAAAAATAATTATATTAATATCTTACTGATTTTACTCAAAAATATTACTTTTTAGTACGCAAAAGTAATAAAAAGTAATGAAAAATTCAAAAATATTACATTTTAATCATAAATAACTGATAAGATAGATTTTTATTATTAGTTTTTTTGAACGTTTTTTGGTTATTTCAAAAAAAATATCTACTTTTGTAACCAATAACTCATATAATTTCTACCTAAAAATCAATTGATTTTCAGTATAAATAAAAAAAAACAATGAAATATATTTTTTTCTTTATCACAATCATCATCACATTGCATAGAGTATATATGATTTGGCAGGGTTTTCAAAAAAAATACAAAGAAAATTTTATGGATAATAACAAAAACATAGATTATGAAGATGTACCCGAAAAAAAACAAAAATAAATATTTTTTTTCTTTACTAATTTTGGTATTTATTTGCTTTTTTTGTGCTTGTCAATCCTCTCAAAATTCTGAAAGCATATCTCAAAAAAATCAATCCAATATAATCGAAAATATATTTCAACCAACAAAAAACACACCACCAACACTATGGAATTATCCTCAAAAAGATTCCGTAGGTTATGTTTTTTATCTCAAAAAAAGATACAATGCTAAAAATATAGCACCAATCAAAGCAAAAGAATTAGAAAAATGGAGTAAAGAATTAGAAAAAAAATATAATATTAGTTTTAAAACACATACTTATCAAAAATATTTTAATATTGCGTACAGATGCACAGACGCACAACGCAATCATTTGGAGTATGTTTCAAAAGTTTTTTTTAAAGATACGTACCAAAAATATTTTAAATATGAACCTAAAAATCCATTCCAAATCGTTTATTTTGCCAACAAAGACGAATTTGTAAAATATACCAAGTCAAGTGCGTATGGATTTTATCAACCTTCTACAAAAACACTTTTTACGTACACAGGCTCAGGTGAGGGTACGCTTTGGCACGAACTGATGCACGCTTTTGTGGACACAAATATCGAACATAATATTCAACAATGGTTTAGTGAAGGGCTTGCATCTTTTTATGAAATGGGAGGAATTAGCAATGATATTTTTTTGGAAGGTTATACAAATTGGCGACAACCTTTGTTGATAAAAATGTTGGGTAAAAAAAATAATTTACCTTTGGATATTTTTTTGGAAGAAGAAGAAATGAGTGAAGATGATGCTTATGCCAAAGCACGATTTTTATTTTGTTATTTATGGATAAACAATAAAATGATTTCTTTTGTGAACGCTTATCTTTATGAACTTTCGGCTCAATATAAAGGAAAAGAATTAACAAAAAAAACCATTGATAAAATAGAAAAATTACTTGGAAAAAATTTGAAAACAATAGAAAAAGAATACAATGAATTAGCAAAAAAATTTATTCCTTATCAAAAGTTACAACAGATTAAAAATTAGTAATAAATATCGTTTAGTAACTGATGCAAACATTCACGCTTGCATCAGTTAGTAAACGATAAAATCAAATTATTTTTTTATAGCCAAGTCTAATAATTTTTTTCTTAAAATTTCAGTTTGTTCTTTCAGTAAAGCAATTTGCTCTTTGGCAGACAATTTTTCTGAGGTTTGATTTTTGAGTATTTCGTTCATAATTTTAATTGTTTTAATTTATAAAGCTGTGTTTAAATAATTACTTTGCAAATTTGAGGCTAAATATTTATAATTCCAAAAAAATAGGGTTAACAAATGGATAGCATAAGAAAAAAAATTTAGAAAAAAAATAAAAATATCAATAATTCAAAAAAAATAGGGTAGCAAATAGATAACATTAGAAAAAAATTACAAAAATTACAAAAAAAATATCATTATGGCATCTATAGCAGAAGAAATTAATCAAAAAAAACCTTTCAAAAATGAAACAGAAAAATTAATCGTTAATTTGATGTTTACGGCACATTGGTTAGAATCAATAGAACGTGAAAATCTTAAAAAATATAAAATCACGTTGGTTCAATATAATATTTTACGTATTTTGAAAGGACAATATCCAAATTGTATTTCGGTCATAGAAATCAAACAAAGAACTATCGATAAAAACTCTGACGTATCGAGATTGGTCGAAAGATTGAGAAAACAAGGCTTTGCCATACGCACCGAAAGAGAAAACGATAGGCGTTTGGTTGATATTTCTATTACTGAAAAAGGAATAAAATTATTGGAAAAAATCCAAAAAGAAAGAAACAAAGAGGGACAAATATTTCAACATATTGACGAAGAAGATTTAAAAAAAATCAATCTTTATTTAGATAAATTAAGAACTATTGAATAAAAAAATGTAATTTTGCACCAAAATAAAAAATAAAATGAAAATATATTTAGATAATGCAGCAACAACTCCCTTAGATAAGGCAGTTTTGACTGAAATGCTCCCTTATTTAGAAGAACATTTTGGTAATCCTTCTTCTATTCACGCTTATGGCAGAAAAACTCGTTCTGCTATCGAAATGGCTCGAAAAAAAATTTCTACGTTATTAAATACATCTCCTTCTGAAATATTTTTTACTTCTGGTGGTACCGAAGCCGATAATTTTGCGATTATGCAAACGATTGAAATGTATCAAATCAAACACGCCATCACATCTTGCCTCGAACATCACGCTGTTTTGCATACTTTGGAAGTGTTGGCAAAGCAAAATAAAATCGTGCTAAGTTTTGTCGATGTAAACAAAAAAGGTGATATTGATTATACACATTTAGAAGAATTATTAGCCAAAAATCCTAATTCTTTTGTTTCTTTGATGCACGCTAACAACGAAATTGGTAATTTATACGATATTCAACGCATTGCCGAAATGACTAAATCTTACAAAGGATTTTATCACACTGATACAGTGCAAACGATGGGACATTACAAACACGATTTACAAAAATTACCTGTTGATTTTTTGGTAGGTGCCGCACACAAATTTCACGGACCGAAAGGCGTTGGTTTTTTATATCTTAATGCAAAAAATAAACTTCACCCGCTCATACATGGAGGGGCGCAGGAACGCAATATGCGTGGCGGAACAGAAAATTTATACGGCATTGTAGGTATTGCAAAAGCCTTAGAATTGGCTTATGAAGATATTGAAGGGCATCAAAAACAAGTAACTGCACTCAAAAAATATATGATTGAAAAATTACAACAAAATTTTGAAGATATACAATTTAATGGACGAAGCGGTGAAGTTGATAATTCACTTTATACGGTTTTGAATGTCAGTTTTCCACCTTCAGAAATCAGCGATATGTTATTGTTCAACTTAGATATTCAAGGAATATCTGTTTCAGGAGGAAGTGCTTGTTCGAGTGGTTCAGATATTGGTTCTCACGTATTGAGAGGGATTAAATCTGATAAAGAAAGGGCTTCAGTGCGTTTTTCTTTTAGTAGAATGAATACAAAAGCCGAAATTGATTATACGTTGGAAAAACTAATGGAATTATATCCTAAAAAAATGGTATTAGCTTAATTTTTTTAAGAAAGATGAACTTCGTGCAAGCGTGGACGCTTGCACGAGATACCCACTGGTGCAAGCGTCCACGCTTGCACCAAAATAACCTAAATAGTTACAGAAAATTAAAAAAAAAGCCTATCAAATTTTTAACTTTGATAGGCTTTTTTGATAAAATTTATTGTGTAATATTGTACCTCAACTGAATCCCTGCACTCGTACTTGTCCGCATAAACGAACTCGACACATAAGGATTGTTAATGGTATGTTCGAAATACATCGCCAAAGTCAGTTGTTTATCAAACACATAACTAATCACAGGACGGATTTGAAAATTAAAATTACCAGCTGTTACTACCGCAGGATTGGCGTTTTCTTGCGGATTGGTTGCGTTTGGATTGTCTAATTTCCTTTGAATTGTTTTAGTATCTCTGACCTGCAAAGTGAGATTTATATCTAATTCATTTTTTAAAATGACAGGTTTTCCTTGTGATTTCCAAGGCATTTTTAAACCTTTTTTACGATAACCAACCGTAGAAGCAATGCCTCGACTGTTCATTTCTGAAAGTTGAGCATTAGATAAATTCAAAGATAAATCTCTGTCTTTGTTATAGTCCAAACGAATGGTTAAGCCTCCTTTTGTAGCAAAATTTATTCCAATCAAAGGCGAAAATTTTTCTAAAATAGTTACTTGCCCCACCACAAAAACAGGCACAAATTCGCCTTGTGCATTGACCGAATCAGGAATAGCATAATTCAATTCGTTTTTATCTAAGTTAATTTTATCTGCTCCATATTGCAAAGAAGACGTATAATTAGATACATTGAAAGTGGAAGAGTATGCGTGACGAATCGAAAAAGTTTGAAATACTTTTTTAAATATTTTTGTAAAACCTGTATAATCTAACGTCCAGTTAGGCAAAGGTATATTTGGAAAAGGTGATAAATTTACTTTATCAGGGCTTGTTCCTGTGTATGCCGCCACAAAAGCGGGCAAAATCACGTCTTGTGAATTAATCCCATACGTACCGTTTGTGTTTGTGTTCAAAGTATTCAAACGATTTCTTATTTGAGTTCGGTATTCACCAAATAATTTAAAAATATCAGAATCAGTTTGAAAATTACTACTATTGAACGCAGTCATAAACGTAATGGTTGAAATAGAAAAATTCCCATTTCGCATCGGGCTTTGGCTTTCTATTTGTGTTCCTGCTTGATTGAACCTAAAATTTTCTCGATAATCAGATTGTCTTGTTCGTCTAAAATCTAAGTTAATTCTCAAATCAGGCAAAGGTTCTAATTGCAAATCCAGTTTAATGGTTTCTCGTTTGGTTTGCGTAAATTGTGCATTCAAAAACGGACTTGGTGCGAGCCAATTGTTAGCAATGGCTTGGTTTTTTATATCTGAACTTTGTCCACCTAACACAAAATCCCAACCGGGAGCGTTGTTATCAGTCGAAAGTCCAAAATATTTAGGCGTAGGTTTGAAGCCGGGAAAAATAGTTGTTTCACTCATTCCATAAGTAAAATTCAGTTTTCTCAATGCCAACAAAGGTCTGAGCATCATTTTTAAGAGTCTAAATTCTCTTGGTGCTTTCTTTTTAGTGGTATCCGCAGGATTTTTCTTTTCTTTTGCAGGTCTTGGTTTTGGGTTTTGTACTTCCTCTAAGAATTTCCATTTTTTATATAATTTTGAAAAATCTAAACCAATTCTGGCATTTCGTTCACGTCCATTGTTCATCATATTTCCCAAAGTATCAGCCTGTCCTTTGGTGCCGGGTTTGGGTGCGACTGCTCCTGCTACCCAATTAAAAGTACCTTTTTGTTCGATATTTCCATCAATCCAATCTGTCATTTTAAATTTTTCAAATGGAATTTTATAAGTTACATTAAAAGTTTGGGTAAAGTTTTTCATACGCCCCAATCTTTTTAAATTTACCATCACAGAATCTCGATTTTCTCTTGTATCAATTTCACCAAAAGGTTCATCAATAATCGCCATTGCATTCGAGTTATAATTGATATTGATACTTTTTGTCAATGCCCAGACTACTCCATAAGTACGCATAAACGTAAATTGCTTTTGGAATAAAGGCTCTACTCCCAAAGTAGTGCGGTCAGCGGCTCTGAACAATGTTTTTGTAAATCTTCTATCCAACATACCCGAAAAACTGAGTGTAGGAATTAGATTCAAATTAATATCTTTGATGAAAGAGAAATTTTTATTTTTGACAAATTTAAAAGGCTCAAGAATAGCACCTGTGGCTGTATATTGATAAGTCAAACCATAATTTTGATTGACCATCAAATATTGAGCAGTGTTAATATCGCTGCGCGTTTCTTCTACACGCCCCCACGTGAAGCCAAAATTTTCGATAGCAAAAGGCAGTGGGATTTTTGGAGGCGCACCTGTACCTGTCCGAATTTTTCGAACATTGGTTAAGTTGATACTTCGCCGCGTGGATATTTCTTGTACTAATCTTTTGTATTCATCTCGTTGATTGGCATCAGCAATACCTTGTAAAGAACTTTCCATTTGGACATCAGGGTCTAATGGATTGAAACGAGGCGTGATAATTTTTCTTTCCAAACCCACAAACAATGGAATTTTTAAGCCCCAATTCGTTGGAAAAAATTTATCCAAAGCTATTTGTGCTGATATATCATAATTAAAAGTTGTTTTACGAGTACGCTCAGAAATCCTTTGATTAATTGCCCCAAAACCAAAAGTGGTGTAACTCATTGCCCCATTGATTTGTGCAAAATCAGCCAAACGAATTTGAGTGCGAGCCAAAGCCGCCCAGCCTGCAGTCTGGTCATAATCAGTAATTCTAAATTCGTTTATCCAAATACAAACTGACTTTGGTAGTTTGTCATCAGGCAAACCAAAATCACCCAAATCAGGATTTCTAATTCCAATCATAGAGGTAAGCATTGTGCTTAAATCAGGATTTCCTACTACGGTAATTCTATATTTATTGCCTGCTAATCCGGGTACAATTTTGCTATAAGGAATTACCACACTTTGCCCTGATAAATTTCTTTCGACTTTGGTTTGAGTCAAAGTAGTAAATTCTACATCAATCCAATTGCTTTCTAACCAAACTCCATTCGCGTCAGAAGTTCCGGGGGGAGTCATAGACAAAGGAACTTCAATTTCATAATAATTATCTGTAAAATCTGTTCCCAAACGTACAAAAGCCGTAACTTGTCCATTTTGTGCGTTGGTGCTTTCTGCGTGTATATAAGCACGTACGCGTTTGTAACTCAAAAAATCTAAACGATAATTTCTAAAAACTGCTCTTGCATCTCTATTTTTCAAATCTTCTACACACAAACGCATAGATTGTTCGTTGATTCTTCTTTGGTTTACATTCGTAACATCAACATCTCGAATAATACCGGGTGCCAATACATAAGGTGTAACGCCCGCTTCGGGTGTGCCATTTTCTTCGATATTGACTACTGAAACGTTGAACTTTGCATCATAAGGCTCAATCGGTAACGAAAAAGTGCGGTCTGATAAATCGCCTAAAAATCTACGCCATTGTGTTGCTACTAATTGCATTTGAGCCATACGCAACACAACGGGTTGTTGAAAATTTGTCAAAAACATACGCATAAAACGAATGGATTTAAAACCATCAATCGCCCCAATTTTTTGGTCAAAATTTCGAATCGGAATACGAAACAAATACCAATTTACTGACTCGTTGGTGAGTGGGTCATTAAAAGTAGTTTTATCGATGATATATTTATTCCCAACTTGTAAATTACTTGGATTGATAGAAATTTTATATTGATAATATCCTTCTAAACTTGAAATAGTGTTATCAATATTCAAATCTTCGTTATCAGGATTATTGGTTGCCGCAGGCGAGATTCCACCTGCAAAAGTTGAGGCAGGGCTATTGTTTTCGTAATTATTATATCTTTTGTAGCGTTCCAAAATTTCGGTAGTTCCTGCATTGTATCTATCATCTAAATAATACCAAAAATCATCTCCCGAAACATCATTCAAAATTCTTTCGCGAGCAATTGGATTAGTTACGTTTACATTGACGCTATTGACAAAGTTTTGAAAAAATGAATAAGTACTTTCTTCAGAACTTTTTAATCCGTCCCAACCAATATCTTGATTGGCACGTGTATTGACATCGGTATCAAAAGCATTGTTAATATATTGTTGATTGGTAACACGTCCCCAAGTATTTTCAGTCGTATTGGTGGGCGTTCCTCCTGCGGCAGGAATACCATTTTCGAAAGCATGCCTTCCATCAGGCATCACATCTTCGGACACATTGCCTAAGTTAAGATAAATATCTCCTCCTGTTGTATTATTTTGATTTAATCTTCCATCTAAAACACGTCCATTTTTTCCTTGAATAAATGGGTCAAGCATCCAAAACTCTAAATATTCCATATTTTGATTATCAAAATCAATATCAGAAGTAATTGCTCTTGTGATGGCACCAAAATTATTACGCGGATTTGGCAACAATCCGTCTGGGGTTAGGTTTGGATTATAATTATATTGTCCTCTTTCTTCGGGGAAAAAAGCCATATCAAAAATCAATTCATTGGTTTGAATTTGTAATCTTTGTCGATTGGTAAATACTTCTTGAGGAGAAACTGCTCTGGTATAATGATTGTTTACATCTAAACCACCAGGTCGCAAAGTTGAGCCATCTCGATAAAAAAGATTATCTACATTGTACCAAGCAATTTTTGCTCTCCTATAATTATAATCTAATTGATTAGATAAAGATTCAGGGAAAAAACGAGGCGTACTACCTAACTTCCAACCGATTTGAGGAGCGCGTCCCAAATTAAAAGCCGTTCTTGTGCCTTCAAAATCATCAATATAAGAAACTTTACCACTCAAACGAGAAGCACCGGGAAAGAGTTGTGCATATTCAGCATACAAAGTCATTCGAGATTCTGCTTTGGTTTGAATCAACGGAATTTTATCAACCAAACGAGTTAAAAAACGAGAAGGGGCATCAAAATTAACATCAAAACCTAACATTGTATTGTTAATGGGTTCTTCGGCAATATTTACACGCGTAATGATTGGTCTTTCGGATAAATTTAATAAAGTTCCTCCTAATTTTAAATATTTGCTATGGTCATATTCAAATCGAGAGCCAAACATTCTTCTCTGTTGAAAATTAAATAAATCTGCTTTTTCAAATTGTATTTTTATTTCTTTTCCTGATGCCAAAATTGCAGGGTCAGTGATTTGCACTCGTCCTGTGGCATAATCTACGGTATATTGCGCTCCTTCTTGCAAAGGAATACCACCTGCGGTTACACGAATCGAGCCTTCTGAAATATTAAAACCATTCAAAGAAACTTCGCTTCCTGCTGTTCCTTCAAAACTTCCTGAGATAAAAAATTTATTTTTGTCCGCCGCCTGCAAAGCATCTGCTTTGGTAGAACGATACAATTGTGAAAACACATATTTATTGATTAGACCTGTTTCGGTCAGCGGGTCAAATTTGAGTTCATCAATATTCGTATTCCAATTGTTCGTACCAATTAAATTATTACCAAAAGGCTCTAAAACAGGAAAATAAATACGTCCATTTCTTGCATCAATCGTAATATTGTCCACAAAATCAAAATTTCCATCGGCTTGTGGGTCATTTTGTGGGTTTAATTTATCCAAGCTCATCACTCTCAAAAGTGGCTTATCTTTCATTCTTACTCCTTCTTGTAAAGTTGGATTATCGATTCCTGTTAAGTCATCTTTATAAATAATTCTCAATAAAAAATTATTTTTTTGCACTTGATTAGCATTCAAAGAATACACATTTTTCATCATCAAATCCCAAGTGGGCATATCTAAACGAATCGAAGGCGGTCTTAACATTTTCAAACGCACCAATTCTGCTTGCGGTCTGCTGGCATAATCATCTGTCAATTCACCTACTCGATAATTTTGTCCGTTATAAGTATATTCATAAGCCACCGCCAAAATTTCATCATTACGCAAAGGTGCTAAAAGTGAAACATAACCTAATTGAGAATTGAACACAAATTCATTGGGTTTGAGTTTGCGAGCTGCTCTCAAAACCGTAAAATCTGTACCATTTTCTAAACCTATACCTGGAGCCTGTAATTGATTAGTTGCATCATCAGCACTGAGTATATTACCAACTGTATTCAAAAGTGAATTGGCATTGTTTCTAATCGATAAATTTGTAGTATTAGTATTCCAAGTATTTCTATAAGGTTTTGGTTCTCCTAAATCCAAATAAGCAACAATATTTCTCAAATCTTCTGTATTATTAGTGCGATTTGTAACATACACCTCAATACGCGTAATTTGCACGCCTGAGGTAATCATTGGAATTGTCGATAAAGACCTTTCGTATTGATTTCTAAAAAATTGCCCCACAAAAAAATGTCGATTATCTTCATAATCTCCCGCCGCAATTTCAAAAGGTCGTTTTTGTGCGCCGCCATTATTGAGTTTTACCTCCTCGACTCTGGCTCTTTGGTTAGAAAAAACAGAGCGTACTTTTAATCTTCCAAACTGTAATTCAACCGCCGCGCCAAACAAATTTTGAGAACCTTGAATAAGGGTAGTAGGCAATGGAAAGGTTACGTTTCCAAATTCAATTTTTCTGATAATATCTTCTTCAAAACCTTTGTATTCGACTTTAAAATTATTTTCAAATTGAAAACTTGCTTTTGTATCAAAATTTCCATTGATTCTTAATTTTTCACCAACTTTTCCACGCAACGAAAAATTAGCGTGTGGGTCAAAATTAAAATTCCAATTTTTTTGTTGTCTGATAGGCAAAGCAGGATTAGCAACTCTTTGAAATTGTACGCCAAAATCTAAATTAACAAAACCAACAGGATTAAATTCAACAAAGTTACCTCCAAAAATTCTATCAAACCATTTGCTTTCGACGGGGATTTTAGGAATTAAAGGTCGCCCAGAAACCGCAGTTTCGGCAGTTTGTCCTTGTGCTAATTGTCTTAAAATATCATTTTCTGCTTTTTTAAGTTGCAATTCGTCCATTTCTCTTTTAGAAAAAACGGTAGGATTTCTAAAATAAAAATTACCTAATTTTTCGGTCAAATAATATTTTCCGCCAAAAGTATCAGGGGCAAATTTGATTTCAGTTTCAATTAGTTTAGGAAAATTATAAGACCTATCAGCAAATTTTGAACCTGAAAAAGCATCACCAAAGCGATATTTGGGCTTAAAATTAAGCAAAGGCTTAGGTCGATAGGGTGTATCGAGCATTGCTTTTTGTAATGTGTCTAAAAAATTTTGTTGAAAAACAACCTTTTTTTCTGAATTTTGATTTTTTTGAGGAAACCAAAACTGCCAACCAAGCCATAAAGATAGACTTAATGACAAAACGTAACGTAATGATTGCAAAGTTTTTTAAAGTAGGTTTAATTGAAACTTTATTCTCTTTTTTTGAGAACGCTTTTATCTTTTTATAATCGTAAAAATGTAAAGGTTTACGCAATAAATTATTGGTTAAGGGTTGGAAGTAATTTTTTGCAAGTGCAAATATATGATTATTGTTTTTTAATTACAAAAAAAATGTTTATTTTTATTTTTTTTAACGTATTTTTTAATCGTTTAGTACTCAAAATAACCGAATTATAAAATTTTATATGGCTAATTGAATATTTAATAGGTTATCGGAATATTAAAAAATCAGAATTTTTCCCGCCGTTGTCGGTGTGTCGAAAAGTGTAGTAAAATTTATTTTTTTGTAAATATTTCATTTCTGCACTTTTCGACCACCAATAGGCTTAAGTCTTTCAAAAAAATAAAAAAAGACACTGGCGCAAGTTTGAGCGAAGCGGAAACTTGTGCCTTGTATTGATAGAAGTCTCCAGACT
>RDXZ01000077.1 GCA_004293265.1 Bacteroidota bacterium
TATTTTGAACTTCGTGCAAGCGTGGACGCTTGCACGAGATATTAACTGGTGCAAGCGTCCACGCTTGCACCAAAATAACCTAAATAGTTACAAAATATTAACAAATAAAAAAACTCTAAAAAAATAATTTTAATTAAATAACGCAAGTTTACAATTTTGTTGTAATTTTGCGTTATTAAACTGAAAAATTAAAATTTTAAAAAAAAAATACTTAAAAACGATGAAATTATATCACATTGTAACCACCATTGCTGTTTCTACTGCTTTTACATTGCAATTGTATGCTCAAAATCCTGAAAGTGCAAAAATTGAACTCGACGCAAAAAAAGTAGATGTAGCAAAAGAAACGATAGAAAAAGTAATAGCTAACCCAAAACACGCACTAAAATCTAAGGCTTGGTATTATCGCGGGCTAATTTATAAAGCCATTGCCGATGATAGAACCGAAACTTTTATCAAACTTGACCCTAATCCTATCGAAAAAGCACAAGAATCTTTCAAAAAAGCAATGGAATTAGAGCCTTTGAAAAAAGGATTTTATAAAGAAGCTGCCAAAGATTTAGAAGATTTATACGACCCTGCTATGAATTTTGCCATCTCATGTTATCAAAGAAAAGATTTTATGGGGGCAATGAAAGGCTTTTGGGCAGCACATAACATCAAACCAAGCGAAATGCAACCATTGGCTTATGCAACTCAATTTGCATTCGAAAACAAAGATGATGTGATGTATGAACAAGGTCTGACCAGATTAACAAATACACCTATGTCAAAATATGACGAGTTTAATAAAGTACAAACAAAAGAAGAAAGTAAATTTAAAAAATCAAGTTTTTGGCAACAATTAGCATTTTTTACACGCGACACTAAAAAAGATGCTAAAAAAACTGAAGAAATTTGCAAAGCCGCCCTCAAAGACTATCCCGAAGATAAAACAATTCAATCTATTTTATTGGAAATGTACGGAAAATCTGGAAACTATGATGCCGCTTTGGAAGCTGCTGAGAAACAAACAAAAACAAATCCAAAAGATTTGAAAGCGTGGCAAAATTTGGGTATCGTCTATGAAAAATTAGGAAAAGAGGACAAAGCATTAGAAACATATAAAAAATGTGTTGAGTTAGACCCTAATAATGCAGATGCCAATTATAGTTTGGGAGCGTTTCATTTTAACAAAGGTGCAGTCATTATGAAAGTTGTAAATGATATGGATATGCCTACTTACAATAAAAAAGGAAAAGCAGAAGAAATAAAAGCAGGTGTGTTTTTTAAAGAAGCAATGCCTTATTTTGAAAAAATAAATAGTATAAAACCAAACGATATGAAAACATTGGGTGTTTTATCACAAATTTATAATGCTTTGGGTATGAAAGACAAAAAAGAAAAAGTTTCACAACAAATGAAAGATTTAGATAAAGATAAATAAATCAAAACAATCATATAAGTTCTGTCTTAGTTTTTTATGGGTTGGTAAGGTCATTTTCTCCTTTTTTGTGAGAATTTTCTCCTAAATTTTTCCATCTAAAAAAATTAAGACGGGACTTTTTCAAAAAAAACAAAAATGCGTTTAGTTTCAATCATTTTTATTTTGTCATCTTTAATTTTCTCTTGTGGGTATCGAATAGAGCCAAGCAAATATGTACCAGAAGATGTTTCTTTTGTGCATATTTTTGACATTAATAATTTACAAAATCAAAATAAAAAATCTTTTCCAATGTATATAAAAACGTTAGGAAAAGATGTATCACTTACATTGCAAAATTATATTGTAGAAAAATATAAACAATCAGGCATTAATCTTCAATATCGTGCTTATTGTTTTGGGACAACAAACAAAAATAAAAATGAAAATTATACCGCTTGGGTTCTTCATTTAGATAATGAAAAAAAATTTGATAATTTTGTTAGAAATATTCCCGAAAACAATTATGGCATAGATAATAGCAATGGTATGCACTATACTTATCTCAATGAAAGTATTTTGGTGCTTTGGGCAAATAAAATTGCTTGGATAATCAAAGGCGAAATACCAAAAACTGCCTCAGAACTCAAAAAACAGGTATTAAAGTTCAAAGAAATGCACGCCAACAAAACATTGAGAAATAAAAATGTTGCTTTTCAAAACCTTATTCAACAAAAATTAGATGTCGGAGTTTGGCTCAATTGGGAAAATCAAAACGATAATTTACTCAACTATATCAAACAAACAACAGGAATGAGTTTTGATAAAAAAGACGCTTATATTACATTGGATTGGCAATTAGATAGCCTTCAAAAATTAGAAACTAATCTAAAAATTTATCCCGAAGTACGTTCATTAGCCAATTTTGATGATTTATTCAGCAATAAATTAGAAAAAAATCTAATCAAACAAATTCCAAAAGATTCATTATTAGGTATTTGGAATTGGAATCTGAGCCAAAAAGGTTGGGAAAATATACAAAAAACTTGGAAAAGTGAACAATGGTGGCAAAAAACATTATCTATCACAGGTTTTAATTATCAAAAATGGTTCACGCTCACCACAGGAGAGGGGATTTATTTTGAGAGAGAAACCAAACAAGCCATTCCACAAACGGCTTGGGGAATGAGCATCAAAAACAAACCACTTTTGGATATTGTATTGAAACAATTGGAAAAAGAAAATCAAATCGAAAAAATAAAAGACAAACAAAATGTATATTTTTGGAAAAAAATAAAATATTATTTGGTTGTAAATGATAAAAATATTTGGGCAACTATTTCTCCCCAATTAACTTCTTTTCTAACAAAAAATAATAATATGGATATTAAAAATATCGATATTCCTCAAAATGTATCAAATTGGGGCTTTATAAAGCCTGAAAGTGCTTTGTATATTCCTAATTTTGAAAAATCAAATCAAAAAAATACAATGTATTGGTATATTATGCCTATCAAACAAGAAATTTTTGATTATAAACAAATTATCAAATTAGATAAAAAAGAAGAACTTTGGGAAAATATTGTTAGTTTTTTGAAGTGAAAAGTTAATTTTTAAGTATATTTTTCTAAAAAAATACATAAAAATAAAAAAAAATCAATTTTTTTAAACCTTTTCGTTTACCAAATGCTTTATTTTGTAATTAAACATTAAATAATATGTTAAATCAAAACATTTATCAAGACGAAAAAGAATCAGGTTTTTTTAGACGCAGAGAAGATTCTTTAAATTTTATGCTCGGATTAGCTTTCGTAGGAACGAGCCTTATTTTTTTAATTATAGTGGGTGTTTACATCAATTTATCTTTAAAAAATGTTGAAATTTGGAAAACTTTTTCTTTGCCTAAAATTTTTTGGGTAAGTACTATAATGATTGCTTTGAGTAGTTATACATTGCATATCGCCAAAAAAGCGTTAGAAAAAGACGACTTCAAACAATATAGATATGCTTTGGGAAGTACTTTTTTGTTAGGCATTTCCTTTTGTGTTATGCAAATATTGGGCTGGCAAACGTTAGTTAGTATCAATATTTTGTTTAAAAATAGCCTTGCAGGTTCTTTTTTGTATGTGATGTCAGGTTTACATTTGTTACATATTATTGGTGGATTAGTTTTTTTAGGGATAATATTCAAAGAAGCATTAAAATATAAAAACTATGTAGATGCTTTTGTATATAGTGTAAATCCACCTAATCAATTGAAAATCAAGTTAATAATTAGATATTGGCATTTTGTAGATATTTTGTGGATTGTTTTATTTTTATTTTTAGTCTTTCAACATTCTTAAATTATAGGCGAAAACGATACGCTTTATAATTTTATCCTTTATAAAAATGAAAAAAATATTGTGTATCATCTTTGTTCTTGCTTGTGTTTATCGTGTGTATCCGCAAGGAAATTCGTTTTTTGCAACTTCTTTGATGTCCTTTCCTTTGGGAATAGAACAACCTATGGAAGTTTTTACGTCTTTTGAAAAAGCATCAAAAGTTCCTGAAAAAGTTTTACATCTGGATTTAAGCCATCAAAGAGGTTTTGTGTTTAAAGAAAATACGTTGAGTAAAATGAAAAACTTACGTATTTTAAAATTGTGTAATACTGATTTGCGTGAACTTCCTGCGGAAATATTATCACTTTATTTTTTACAAGAATTAGATTTGGGACAAAATCCTTCCTTAAACCTTCCTACAACTTTTTTAACTTTGCAAAAAATTACTTCCTTAGAAAAACTTTCATTGAGAAATAGTAATTTGAATCAATTGCCTGCTGAAATCAGTAAAATCACACAACTTCGTGAGTTAGATTTATATCAAAATAATTTAGAAGATTTGCCCAACGAATTTATTTATTTACAAAACCTAAAATCTTTGTATTTACAATCTAATCGTTTTACAAATATTCCAAAACAAATCACAAAACTAAAAAAAATAGTTCATTTAGATTTTTATTTTAATAATATTCAAGAAATTGATGTTGATATTCAAAATTTATCACAACTTGTTTATCTGAATTTAAGTAATAATGCTATTTCTACTTTACCTGAAAATTTTGGAGAAATTAATTTGCTATCAAGATTAGATTTAAGTAAAAATGCTTTGTTAAATATTGGTACTAATTTTTCAATTTTAGCACGTTTACCACATCTAAAATACTTAAATTTGGCTGATTGTGGACTTTCTCGTTTGCCTGACGAAATCGGTTTACTGCAAAATTTAGAAGAATTGTGTTTGGCTAACAATGGCATTGCACAATTAAATCCAAAAATTTCTAATTTGATTTCACTCAAAACTTTGATATTAGATAAAAATAGATTTGTGAATTTACCAACAAGTTTGGAAAAATTAACCAACATAGAAAATTTACATCTTGCTTCTAATCCTGATTTAGATTGGAACAAAGCCTCAAAAATTATTGAAAAAATGACAAATTTAGTTTTTTTGAATATCAGTGAAGGCAATATCACAGAAATTCCTGCCGCAATTTCAAAACTTAGTTTATTACAAATTTTACACTTGGACAATAATCAAATTAAGGAAATTCCTGAGAATTTTATTGGTTTGTTTTATCTTAGAAAATTAAGTTTTAATCAAAATATGCTTACTTCTTTGCCTGATATTTTGGGTGAAATGCCACATTTGGAAGAATTAAATATCAAAGCAAACGATATAAACTTCGAAAAAATGGAACGTTATAAAAAACAATTTCCCAGCGTAAGAATACAAAATTAAGTTTTTGATGATAAAATAAAAATAAAAAAAACCACAAAAATATAAATAAATTTGTGGTTTTTTTTATTCTGTTGTTCCGCAGGCAATTATTTTTCGTCCTTGCCTAACAAACGATTTTTATACACTAAATATCAACTCTTGCATATTTAGCATTTTTTTCGATAAATTCTCTGCGAGGAGGTACTTCATCGCCCATCAACATAGAAAACAATCGGTCTGCGTCAGCGGCAGATTCGATACTGATTTGTTTGAGTGTACGTCTTTCGGGGTCCATAGTGGTTTCCCATAATTGTTCGGGGTTCATTTCTCCCAAACCTTTGTAACGTTGTACGTGAACTGACTCTAATTTTCCGTCTTTGGCTAAAAGTTTTGTGGCATCAATTCTGTCTTGTTCTGTCCAACAATATTTTTCTTCTTTTCCTTTTTTGACCAGATAAAGTGGAGGTTGTGCGATATAAACATAACCATTTTCAATCAATTCACGCATATATCTAAAAAAGAAAGTTAAAATCAGAGTTCGAATGTGAGAGCCGTCCACGTCAGCATCGGTCATAATTACAACTTTATGATAGCGAAGTTTTGTCATATTTAAGGCTCTGTTGTCGTCCTCTTTTCCGAAAGTAACGCCTAAGGCTGTAATCATATTTTTTATTTCGTCATTATCATAAATTCTATATTCTTGTGCTTTTTCTACATTTAAAATTTTTCCACGCAGAGGTAAAATTGCTTGAAAACTTCTATTTCTGCCTTGTTTGGCTGAATTATGCACAAAAACGCCTGATGCCAATGCAAAGTTATGTGTATTAGGGACTTCAATATCGTAAACATCTTTTGTTGTTGTTAATGTTGTGATTGTTTCTAAATAAATAGTTTTATCATCAACATCACTTCTAAATTCAGTTTCATCATCATAATCCATTACCAAGATTTTATTTTTATTGATAGCAGACGGCATCAAAGAATAATTAGATTTCAAATCTTTGGCTTGACAATAACTACCGTCACGCAACATAAATTTGTGGTCAGGTGTGCAAATTATTTCTTCTCCATTATCTAATTTTAACTTAATTACTTTTGTGTTTTGCTTTGTTAGACGTGCATTGATAATTTTTTCTATTCCAATCGAACCATCTTCCAATATAGTATAACAAAAATTTTGTATTCCTTTGTTTTGTTCTTCAATAAGCTCTAAAAAGCTTAATTCTCGCCCATCAGCCAAAGAAATTTTTGTATTTCCTTCAAAACAACCACCCGCAGAGTCCCCTTCCACTAAATATAATTCGCATTTATGAGGGTCATTATCAGCACAATCTGCTAATTTTCCGGGCAATCCACCACCACCCATTACGGTTTTTCTTTGCACCATTTCGCGTGCTTTTCGGGCTGCGATGCGTGCTTGTGCGGCTAAGATAACTTTATTGACAATTAGTTTTGCCTCTTTTGGATTTTCTTCTAAGTATTTTCCTAATACCTCTGCCACTGCACTATCTACAAAACCTCTTACTTCGTTATTACCTAATTTACCTTTTGTTTGTCCTTCAAATTGTGGTTCTGCTACTTTTACAGAAACGACTGCAGTTAGCCCTTCTCTAAAATCTTCTCCACTTACTTCGATTTTATTTTTTTCTAATATGCCTGATTTATCCGCATAATTTTTTAAAGTTCGCGTCAAAGCGGCTCTAAAACCTGTTATGTGCGTACCGCCCTCGTGAGTATTGATATTGTTTACATAGGAAAATACGTTTTCGCCGTAAGATTCGTTATAAATCAAAGCGATTTCGAGAGGAACTTCGCCTTTTGTATTTTCAACATAAATAGGAGCGGGCAAAATTGCTTTTCTTGTTTCATCTAAATATGTTACAAACTCAACCAATCCGCCTTCTGAATGAAATTCTTGGTACAAAGTTTTGCCATCATCATCTTTGGCACGATGGTCTGTCAAAGTCAATGTAATTCCTTTATTCAAATAAGAAAGTTCTCTCAAACGCCCTACAACGGTATGAAAATTATACTCTCTTGTCAAAGTAAAAATTTCTGCATCAG
Organism: Bacteroidota bacterium; assembly: GCA_004293265.1. GTDB lineage: Bacteria > Bacteroidota > Bacteroidia > Cytophagales > Microscillaceae > RDXZ01. Next base: position 7,229 of record RDXZ01000077.1, read on the forward strand.
GCAAAAATCTTACAATTGTTCCTGTTTTATCCGAAGTTCCAATTACTTTTACTTCGCCTTGTGGTTCGCCTTTGCTATATTTTTGTTGAAAAATTTTACCTTCACGATGAATAGTCGCTGTTAAATCAATAGACAACGCGTTCACACACGATACGCCTACGCCATGCAAACCTCCCGAAACTTTATAAGAATCTTTATCAAATTTTCCCCCTGCGTGTAAAACAGTCATCACAACCTCTAAGGCAGATTTTCCCATTTGAGTATTCATTCCTGTTGGGATTCCACGTCCATTATCTGTTACAGTAACCGAACCATCAACATTGATTTCTACATTAATTAAATTACAATGCCCGCCGAGTGCTTCATCAATCGAGTTATCAACGACTTCCCAAATAAGATGATGCAAACCTCTTATGCCGACATCACCAATATACATAGATGGTCTTAACCTTACTGCTTCTAAACCTTCGAGTGCGCGTATGCTTTCCGCCGAATAATCTGGTTTAATTTCTACTTTTTCTATTGTAGTAGTTTCTACTATTTCGCTCATAATATTTCAGACTTTTGTGGTCTTGAATAGATTAGTTTTAAAGTGTAAAGTTAGTTAAAAATAAGTAAATAAACAAAAAAAAAGAACTTTTTTTTGTTGAAATGATAATTTTTTTTTGGCTTATTGCCTTTTTATGTTTGGATAGATAAAAAAAAGAAATACTATTTTGATTAGGTAACAAAATAATATTTCTTATGACTTAGATAAATACGAATATTTTTAAAAACGAACAAAAAATTTACAAAAAAGAGCATACGAACGATTTAGATTATTGATAGGTGTAATCCTATCACTGTAATCTAAATTATAGCCCGAACCCGGAAAATATCTTACATTCATAGGCACAGAATCATTTTGAATATTTGTATAAAGAATAGGCGCATAACGTACCCCAAACGACAAATATATATCATCACCTACCTCAATTTGATTACTGATTATAAGTTCTACACCATGAAATAGTTGATTGTTTCTGTTAAAAATAGTTTCATTTGGATTAAAAGTATAGTAAGAATTAGGTATGTCTAAATATAGTTTTTCATCAAAAATTCCCATTGGAAACGCAATAGAACCCATTACATTGAAAATAGATTGGTTGGTTAAATAAGAAATCATAGGTTTAAAATAAAATCCTTTGTTGCGGATATTAAAATTTGTAGCTTTCCAATAATAATCAGTATAACCTATTTCAGCACCCACTGCCCAAGATTTTGCAAATATTCTATGAATTTCTGTATCAATTGTAAATCCGCCTGCAAAAATAGGTCTAAGGAGCATTTTACTTAAATTAACACCAACCATTATCTTTCTTTCTTTGCGTTTTTTTATATTTTGATTGATAGTAATTTGCTTGACGCTGCTGTCTTCCTTTGATTTGTTTTTTTCGGGAAATAAATCAGGAATTTGTGCGTATATGTCGTGTGTGAGTATCATACACAAAAGAAAGTAAAATATAATTATTACTTTATAGGATAACTTCAAAACCATTAGTGTTTAAAATATTAGTAGTTGGAAAAGATGTTTGGTTAGGAACAATTTTTATACTTTTGTATGTTGTATTAAGACCACAACGCCTACTTTCGTATCTATAATGCATCATTTCTACTTCTATACTTACGCTATCTTTTTGTCCATTTGGTTTTTCAAAAATAAAACAAACTGTTTTTGGATTAGGCACAGCAATTACACTTGGAAGAGGTAATAAGTAACTAATTGAAGTATATCGAATACTATCTATGTTTATAAACACACTTTTTTCATATACTTTTGAATAAGGAGATTTAACTTTTTTTCTATCAGAGTTAACAAAAGTTATCGCAAAAGAAGGTGATGGTGGACAAGGTTTCATAGTAATCATACAAGATTTAAGTGAAAATAATGTCAAAAAAAGGAGAATAATGGATATTTTTTTCATTTCGAATATATATTTTAGTTTTAATAACATCTTGTATTTAAAAAAGTTTTAAAATGATTAAAAAAGTATAACTATTTTTATTATTTTTTATATAATGTTTATTCATAAAAAGTAATTTTTGTAAACAATTTAATCAATTTATTTTAAAAATATTTTTTGTATAAAAAAAAAGCCAATAAAATATAAAATATTTTATCGACTTTCTATGGAAAAGGCATTCAATTCTTAAAGTAAGAGTAGTTGCCTGAAACAAAAATGACACCAAAATTAATAGCAATTATTGAATATCAATAAAAATGCCAAACATAAAATTCGGTGCGAAAATAAATAATTTTAATAAGTTTTTCTTTTTTTGATGATAAATAAAATCGCTCTGACAATGATTCTAAGATGATTGAAACAAGTGATAAAAAAACCATAATGTTTACTTAAAATCAAAAATCTATCTTTCAAAGAACGCCACAAATGTTTGCGAGAAAAACCACCTTGTAAATAAATTGCGATAATATTTTCAGCATTGACAATCGTTTTTGCTTTTTTCAAAGCCTTAATTACCCAATCAATATCCGCACTAAAAGGGTGATTTAAGTCATATTCGTCTGCGATTTCTTTTTTGACGATGATGGCTTGATGACAAACCATTAAACCCATTTGCAAAGATTTCCAAGTAAGTTTTTGAGGCAGTAGGAGGGGAGTAGCTTCGCTTCTGATGCCTAATTCGTTTCGCTCTATATCTAAAAAAAGTGTTTCACCATAATAAATATCTGCATTTTTTTGTTTTTCAAATAATTTTTCTAACGTATCTTTGGCATAAATCTCATCACCTGCATTCATAAAAAGCACATATTTATTTTTAGCCAATCGCAAACCTTTGTTCATAGCATCATAAATTCCTTTGTCTTTTTCTGAAATAATTTGACTAATTTTGTCTTTGTATTTTTCAACAATTTTTAAAGTATTATCCTTAGAATTGCCGTCAATAATTAAATATTCGATATCAGAATAGGTTTGTGAGATGACACTTTGAATGGTTCGTTCAACAAACTTTTCAGCGTTATAAGTAATAGTAATAATAGAAATTGACATATTTAAAATATAAGTTCAGAAAATTTTGATAAAAATATAAGAAGTTCTTTGCAAAATTATTAAATATTTTGCAATTTTGCAACGTTATTTTTTATTCTTTATGATAACTTTCCAAAAGTTAAACTAATACACACTTTTATTCTTTATTTATTTCACTCAATAAAATGGCTAAAAATACAGATGTAAAATTTGAAATGCGTGAAAAAAAACGTTGGTACGTTTTGTTGAGCCTTTCTTTAATTTTTTTTTCTATTTTTTTAATAGTTCGTTATCCTAACTCCGTTACAATAGAAAAAAAAATAATGACAATTATTGTTTCAATTGATGAAAAAAATCAAAAAATTGTAGCTGATATTAGTGAAAATGGAAAAAAATTTGCCCAAAAAAATATTTCTTTTAATCCTAACAATACTTATGACTTGTCCGCTGTGATTGAACTCATCAAAAAATATCAAGTAGATAATTGGAAAACTATCAATAGTACAATGGAAGTTCGCATAGGAAAAGAAGAAAACAAAACGATGTTTTATTTTTTTATGCAAAAATAAAAAAGGTTTTACTAAAATTTATACGGATAAAATTTTATAAAAATAAAATCCGTTTTAATCCGTAAAATCTGCGTGCTTCCTGCGATAATTTTCTGTATAAAATTTAGCATAACCTAAACTAAAAATTATATTTAATTTGCATACGAATATCTGTGCGTGTGTTGCCTTGTATATTTTCGCCACTTGTTCCGATTTCTTTTAGATTTGGAAAATGAAATTCTGCCCATTTGAACCAAATTTTCCATTTTTTGTGGGCGGCATATTCGATTCCTATATAACGCCTTTGTCCTTCACCATAATAAGGTGGCAAAGCAAAAAACCATAAAACATCTCGCTCTAATACGTATTGTCGGGTATCAAAATCATCAGTTTCAAACAAGGCTATTCGTCCAAAAACACGAATTTTTTTAAACGAATATTCTAAATCTTGTACCAATGCCCAACCATAAGAAGTTTTTGCACCTATTTCAAAAGTGGAGGCTTGCCAACGTGTATTCCAAGTAAAATTTTTCTCTGTTTTGTATTCTGCGGCTAACCAATAGTTTGTTCTTATTCCTTTTTCAATGCCTTGAAAAGCACTATTACTTTCTTCACTGCTCAAATTTCTGTCTTTGCTTTCTTGTCTAATTTGAGCAAAAACACTTATTTTTTTTGAGAAATTATGTGTAATTCTACACAACCATTCTGCACCTGAGGAAGGCGCATCAACTCTAAATCTTAACCAAGGAAAACGAAAATAATCATAATAAGCCGCTACTTTCCATTGTCTATTGGGCGTATATTTGATGCCCCAATAAACACCTTGTTCGTTGATATTGCGGCTACCTTCTCGCAAAGCTTCGCCAAAAAAAGTATGAAAGTTTTTGTCATAATGTCTAAATACCCAAGCAAAATCTAATTTTGACGTAAGCGAACCCAATACGCCCACAATGCCTCCTTTTCCGCCACTTTTTGAAATAGCCCCTTCTCCAAAAAAAGATAAATTTTGATATTGATAAGAAAAATGAGTGCCAATATTGTAATTATTTTGTCCTGCAAACTCAAATTGGTAGCGAATCGCATCTTTTTGGCTTCGAAATTCTCTTTGCAAAGGTCTATCAAATTGTGTGTGTAAAAATGTAAATCCAATTTCAAAGGGTATTTTTTTAGGTCTGAATAATAGATGTGTGCCTGCGGTCAATTCCAAAAAACGACTTTTTCCATTGATTTCTCTTTGTGTACGATGCCAACCTGTCAAAGCAACTGCTTGAATAGTGCCATCAACTAATCCATCACTTGATAAAGAATCTCCATCTATATTTACTTGTCCATTTCTTCTGATTCGAGAAATAAAACCTGTCAAAGAAATTGTATTTGAAAGCTGATAAGTTGCACCAATTCCCCTAAAAAAACCAGTTTCTAAAGCCGAAGTATAAGGACGCAAACCTGTGGTTGGTCGCCTAATGGTTTGTACTGTTTCTGCTCCTTTTCCAATCGCAAACCCTCCTGCTAATATCAAACCTTGCCCAATTTGTAACTGAAAATCACCAATAGCAAGTGCTTTTAATCTTTTTTCACCTTGTACAAATGCGTGAAAAGAATAAAAATCAAAACCATATTGTCTTTTTTCGGGTTGCCAAACAAACTGCTCGCCTGCATCTTTTTCCAAAGTAAATCCTACACTAAAATCTTGCCCTTTGCTATAACGCACACGCGCATAAGTTCGCCAAGGCGAGCCTGCATATTTTTGACTTTCTGAGGCATTTTCGGTATAGCCTTTTTTGGTTTCTAAGGTTCTGTCTGTTCTAAATATAGCATAACCTGTTCCATCTTTTTGGATTCTATTCCATAAAGATTGTGAACCTTTTTTAATAGAAGTTTCATTGATGACTACAAAAGGTAATAATTTTTTGATAACATCAACCGAAAAAGTAGGAATAGTTTGCAACTCATAAATAGTCAAAAAATCACCAAATTTGTTTCTATGTACCAAAAATGCTTGTATTTGTGCCTCATTCAATACAAATAGTTGTACCAAATCTTCATATTTTGCTTTGTTTAAATCTAATGGATTTTGATAAAATTGCAAAAGCGATTCATAAATATCTTCATAATTAAGGTCTTCGTCTTGCACCGCAAAAATCTCCTCAGCCCATTGCATTACATCAATTTCAGGTCGAGGATAAGTTTGTGCAAAACATATATTTACATACAATAAAATCAATGAAAATAAACAAAAGTAAAATTTTATCTGCATAAAAATTGTTATTTATCTAAAATTACTTTTACATAAATTTGCTTGTTTTTTTTGGAATGATAACTAATAAAAAACCAAAAAAATCCGTATATTAAAAAACAATGCGAATTTTTTTGTATCTAAGCAAAACTATCTATTCAATTCTACTAAAATTTTATTGACAGAAGTTCCTTGAATGACAGGATTTTGGTCAATTCCATGTAATTTTCTTGCTAAAAATGGCACTCCTTCGGTTTCATCACTTACAAATCGATAAATTTCGTTTAAAGTAACTTTATTATTTTTATCTACATCAGCAGTTTTGTCTTGAATTGCTTTTAAGAAAAAATAAGTAAATAAACCATGTTCTTTTTCATTATACCAACCTGAAACCTCAGCATCACGCGAAGAAGCTAATAAATTACCATTTTTGATACCCATAATTCCTTTGGGTTTGATAACGATGGGAGAAATATTTTGGAATAATTCTGCTCCTGAAAAACACGCATCTAAAACAACTGTGATACTTTTTGCTGGGATAATTGATAAATTTCTATAAAAAGTTTCGGTAACATATCCGCCAATTTCAATGTATTGTGGATCACACTCGATAGGTACAAAATAAGCATTTTTATCTTTCAAACCCGGTGCGCCATGCCCTGAATAAAAAACAAAAACATCACTTTTTCCTCTTTTTACTGCATTAAATAATTTTCCTTTTTGTTGTTCTTTTGTACCAAACATCAATTCAAAATCGCTTTTGCTGGCATCTTCTATATGAAATATATTTGCTTCTTTGAAACCAAAAGCCTCTATTAAATATTTTTTCATTGCCAATGCGTCATTTAACGCATATTTTACAGGTTTTGTTTTTGTATAATTAGTATTTCCAATCACAACTGCAATCGCATCAGGATTCTGGTTTTTGGCTTGCGGAATGTTAATATCTACATCAGAAGTAAGTTTTGCAACAATTTTACCATTTTCGATGATTACTTTTTTTTCTACTACTTCCTCTTTTTTGGTGGTCGGTTGTAAAGAAATATATTCAGTAATTTGTGAAGAAATTTTTTGCCATGCGTTGCGTGTGAGTGCGCGTGCGTCTGTGCTTGAAACTTTATCTGATTGTGCAGAAGCATAAGAAACTACCTCTCTGGTTTCAGCATTATAGGCTGAAACGTTCAAATTGACGTAATATCCTTCTGAACTTTCTTCAAAAGAACTTTCTACGGTCATATAATATTTACATTTTGCTTCTGTCAAAACATTGCTTAAAATTTTGAGAGGATTTTGGGTATCACAACCGCCACGTCCTTTTAAGTTTCTCATTATTGCGGTAAAACTCGCAGAACGATAGCCTTGCGATTTCAAACCTGCACTAATTTCATCAATGGCTTCACGTGATTTGGTAGTCATTCCATCAAAAGCCTCGCACAAATCTGCCTCGTGATAAGGAAGGACTATAATTTGTGTGCCGTTTTGTGCAGACAAAGAAAATCGAAATAAGAACAAAAGAAGAATATAAAAAAAAGATTTCATATCAATTGATAGATAAATTTATTGAGAAGTTTAACATTATACAGATATACTTATTAGAACAAAAAATATTTCATAAATGTTCTAAAAAATATTTTGAAAATATATTATTTTGAGATATATTGTTTTAATTTATTGGGTATTTTTAAATATTTTAGTTAAAAAATAATAAAAATAAAAATTTTTTTTTACTTTTTTGTTATATTCCAAATTTTATTTTGTTTATTTGCACCATAAAAAAACATTTTAAAAAATAATTATTCTGTTATTTCTTTATTTTCCTCAAAATAAAACTTTTTTTACCTATTTTGCAAAATAAATTAAAACAATCATCATAAAAATAATTATTATTTAAAAAATCATTCTCATATACTTTTTTTAAAATGAAAACAATAAAATTAGATCAGACCGACCGTAAAATTTTACAAATTTTACAAGCAAATGCAAAAGTTACCAATGCTAAATTAGCACAGGAAGTAGGACTTTCGCCCGCTCCCACGCTTGAGCGCGTCAAAAAATTAGAATCTTTAGGGATTGTAAAAAGTTATCATGCGATGTTAGACCATACAAAAGTTGGTTTGGGTGTGCAAACTTTTGTCCAAGTTTTTTTACATAGTCATAAAAAAACTATTTTGGATGCTTTCGTAGAAAAAATCAATAAAATTGAAAATGTGGTGGAGTGTCATCATATTACAGGTTCTTGTGATTTTTTGTTGAAAGTAATTGCTACTGACATCAACGCTTATCAAAAGTTATTATTGGAAGAGATTAGTGAAATTGAAGAAATTAGCAATATGCAATCTATGGTAATTCTTTCTACTGAAAAAGATTCGAAAAGTTTGCCCCTTCCTCAATAAAAAATATTTTTTGTGAATATTTTTAATCAACTTTTTGCTGTTTCGGTTGTCTTTACGACAGAGATAACAGCAAGAAGTTTTTTTTTTTTGATAAATATTTTGTTGAATAAGAAAAAATATTTACTTTTGTTCAAAATAAAAAAAATGTTGGAACGAAACATTGTCATTCTTCGAATGACTGAAGTCTGGAGACTTCTATCAATACAAAATCACAAGTTTCCGCTGCGCCAGTTTTATTTTTTTTTTTGTAACACTTAAACCCGTTGGAGTTTCGCCTTATCAAAGTAATTCTTTGATTGGTTTTAGATGTGCAAAATAAATGATGAAAGATAAGTTTTGAATATATTTGTAACTATTTAGGTTATTTTGGTGCAAACGTGGACGCTTGCACCAGTTAATATCTCGTGCAAGCTTCCACGCTTGCACGAAGTTCAAAATAATAATTTTATCACTATACCTAAATAGTTACATATATTTTTAATAATTCAAAAAAAAAATTGTAATTTTGCAAATAAAATATTAACAATATGGGAAAAGTCAATCCAAAAATAGATTTAGTTTTTAAGAAATTGTTTGGTTCTGAGGAGAATACAGATATTTTGTTGTCTTTGATTAATGCTATTTTACCACTAAATCAGCAAATTGCTAAAATCACACTCAAAAATCCTTATAATGTGTCAGATTATGCTGAAGGTAAATTATCTATTTTGGATATCAAAGCTCAAGATGAGCAAGGAAAGTTATTTGACATCGAAATGCAAATCAGAGGTAGTAAATTTTATGGAAAACGTGCTTTGTTTTATTGGGCAAAAATGTTTAGTTCACAATTAGATTATGTTTTAGATGATAATCAAGATGATGACAACACATTAGAAGTAGGTTATTCAGACTTAAAAAAATGTATAGTTATTAGTTTGATGGATTTTAATTTTTTTGAGGATAAAGAATATCAACATTTTTATACCTTAAAAGATAATAAAACCAATGAACAACACAAAGATTTAGATTATTTGGATTTATATTTTATAGAGTTAAAAAAATATAAAGGTAAATTAGAAAATTTACAAACGATGTTAGAACGTTGGATAACTTTTTTAAATAATGCTTATAAATACGATAACAAAACTTTGCCGCAAGAATTAGCACAAATCAAAGAAATACGTAAGGCAACGCAAACACTACAAACAATGTATTTAGACGAGCAAGAAAAACGATATTATGAATCACAAAAGAAATTTTGGCTTGACCAAGAAGCATTTGTAAAAGAAACAATAGACAAAGTAGTTGAACAAGCAGAATTGAATAAACAAATCGAAAATGCTAAAAATGGCATACTGAAAGGTTATAACAACCAGATTATAACAGATATTACAGGTTTGAGTATTGAACAAGTAGAACAATTACGCCACAAAAAACAATAAAAAATTTGTAACATCAAATTATTATAACCATTTCAACAAAAATTACGTTTTTTTTTATCATTATTATCCAATCTAAAATAATTTAAAAAAAAACGTAATTTTTTTTTATTCAATATACTAATTTATAGTAAAGATATAGTATCTTTGCACTTCAAAATTTTAATTTATTGATTAGATTTAAAATGAATATTCTTAAAACTATCTTAGTTCTGGCGTTTTTTAGCTTTATTGCCAACTTTTCTTTGGCACAAGACCTAAATTCTCCTATTCCTTTTGATGCAAAAGTCAAAACGGGAACCCTTCCGAATGGTATTAAATACTACATTCGTAAAAATGCAAAACCTGAAAAACGCGTTGAATTACGCTTGGCAATTCAAGCAGGCTCTATCAATGAAGACCCTGACCAATTAGGGTTGGCTCACTTTGTAGAACACATGTGTTTTAATGGTACTAAAAATTTCAAAAAAAATGATTTAGTAAAATATTTACAATCGTTGGGCGTAAAATTTGGAGCAGATTTGAATGCTTATACAAGTTTTGACGAAACGGTTTATATTTTACCAATTCCATCAGACAAAAAAGAAATCGTTGACGGCGGTTTCC
>RDXZ01000078.1 GCA_004293265.1 Bacteroidota bacterium
ATAGAAAAATAGTCAATAAAAAATATGAAAAACAAACCGATTTTATCCGAAATAGAAATAGACAGAATTATAGAAATGGCTTGGGAAGACAGAACGCCTTTTGATGCCATAGAAGCCCAATTTGGAGTAACCGAAAGCCAAACTATTCAATTGATGAGGCTCAATATGAAACCAAAAAGTTTTAGAATGTGGAGAGAAAGAGTGCAAAGTAGAGCCACAAAACATAGAAAAAAAAGAGGTTTTGAATTAGGTACGCATAAATGCACCTTACAAAAATCAATTTCTATGAATAAAATTAGCAAAAAAAATAATTAATTTCTTTCAAAAATATTGCGATTCTGAATTTTCAGGCTTACTTTTGAACTTTGATTTAGAAAATTTATAAAATATACCTTCATAAAAAATGTATTCATCTTTAGTATTTGCACACTCTTGGACACGCTGGATTGTGTTAGTTTTAATCGTAGTAGTAATTGTTCAATCTTTTTTAGGTTGGTTCAATCAACAAAAATTTACAAGTAGCCATCGCAAAACTTCTTTGATGTTGTTGATATTTAGTCATTTGCAATTGGTCATGGGGCTTTTGTTATATTTTGTGTATAGCCCAAATGTTCAACAAGCATTCAAAAATTTTAAATTTGCAATGAAAGATAAAATGTTGCGTTTTTGGGCTATAGAACATATTTCAATGATGCTAATAGCCATCGTTTTGATACAAATTGGATATAGTCGTGCCAAAAGAGCCAAACAAGACAACGCAAAACATAAAAGTTTAGCCATTTTTACAACAATTGCAGTGGTCGTTATTTTGTTAGGAGTAAATTGGACTCCTTTGTTTAGATTTTAGTTTTACAAAAAATTAAATTTTTTTCTAACTTTCCAAGAGTTTTGGCTTTTGGAAAGTTCAAAAATTTATACAGATTTTGCAGGATTTCCAAAAAGAGTTGCGTTTGGTTTTACATTTTCCACAACCACAGAGCCTGCCCCTATTCTTGCCCCTGCTCCTATTTTTACGCCTGATACAATCGTTGCGCCTGAACCTATGAAAACATTGTCTTCAATGATTACGTTTGTACCTATGATACTACCCGCACCAATTTGAACAAAACTTCCAATAGTGGCTTGTGCTTCAATAATTGCGTTGGTATGAAAAATATTATGATTACCAATCGTAACAAAAGTGCCTATGTTTACCCCACTATTGAGCAAGTTTCCAAAACCTAAAACAAGCGTAGAACTCAAATGATTTTTGGAGTGAATGGCATTGACGGGCATCACTTTGCGTCTTTCATTCAACATTTCAATCGTTTTGTATTTATATTTGCTATCGTCTGAGGCAACAAAAACATCACATTTTTTACCAATTAATTTCAAAAAACCATCGTCGTCAGGGCTTCCTAAAACCGCAATACTATCTATTTCTTTGTCATATTTAGTTTTATCATCATCTAAAAAACCATATACAATTATGTCATTAGATTTAAAAATTTCTAAGGCAATTTTTCCGATAATATCTGCTCCTATTATCAAAATTGGATTTATTATATTCATAAATAAAAGTGAAAAAAACCGCCTACAATTTTATATATTAGGCGGTTTGGTGTGAGTAATAAATTTTTAAAAGTAGTTATTTTATTATGTGATAATAATATTTTTAATATTCATCATCATTAAATAAAAAATCTTCTTTACTTGGATAATCTGGCCATATTTCCTCAATGCTTTCATAAGGCTGCCCGTCGTCTTCAAGTTTCATTAAGTTTTCACGCAGTTCGAGAGGTGCACCTGTTCTTTCGGCGTAATCTACTAATTCTTCTTTTGTGGCAGGCCAAGGCGCATCTTCTAAAAAAGAAGCTAACTCAAGCGTCCAATACATAGTTTTTATCTAAAAAAATTAAAAAATAAGTTTTATTGCAATATTTAAACGAAAAAAAATAAAAAAATTATAAAAAATTATGATTTTTTTTTCAAAATTAAAAATATTTTTAAAATATATTACATTAATGAAGAAAAAAAATAAATTTTATAAAAAAATCAGCATTTTTAAGCGCTGATTTTTTATTTTTTTATTATTTAATAGAAAAATTATAAGGCAGACGTGCTTGAATTAAGTCTTGTTTTTTGCTATATTCTATCATTTTAAGATAAGGATATAATTCACCTAATTTTTCTTCTAATATTTTTTCACTAATTTGTGTTTGTTTCATTAATTTATTGGTTAGTTTTTCAAAAAAATCAACCTCAATTGGATAATAGCGAAGTTTATAATCATCAGATTTTAATTTTGCTTTCTCTGCCGCTATCTTAATTGCCAAATCAAGTCCTCCTAATTCATCAACTAATTTTCTTTCTTTGGCTTCTTTCCCTGACCAGACGCGTCCTGATGCTACTTTTTTCAAGTCTTCCAATGGCATATTTCTACCCTGTGCCGCTTTTGAAGTAAATTCTTCATAACCACGTTCTACCATTGTTTGAATAATTTTACGTTCATCTTCGCGCATCTCACGCGTAGGGTCGCCTAAGTCCGAAAATTTACCTGTGTTTACTCTGTCATAAGTGATGCCTAATTTGTTTTTCAACATTTTTTCAGTATTCATCAATACTCCAAAAATACCAATTGAGCCTGTAATTGTGTTGGGTTGTGCGACAATCACATCACAGCCCATCGCCATATAGTAACCACCTGAAGCCGCCACGTCAGACATAGAAGCAATGACAGGTTTTACTTTTTTGGTAATTTGGATTTCTCTCCACATCACATCAGAGGCTAAGGCACTTCCGCCCGGTGAATTGATGCGTAAAACAATTGCTTTTACTTTTTTATCGTTGCGTAATTTTTTTAATTCTTCCACCACAGTTTCCGAGCCAATGTTATTATCGCCACTTTTTCCTGAGTTAATTTCTCCTTCTGCTACCAAAACAGCGATTTTATTTTCAGAAGAACTATTATCTTTTTGATTTTTTACATCAGCATATTTAGTGATAGAAACAAAAGGAATTTTATCTGATTCTTTTAATTTAATATCTTTTTTGATTTGAGTTTCTACTTCATCATAATAAGCCAAATCAGTAGCGATTTTATATTTAATTGCGTCTTTTGGTTCTTTTAACAACATTTCATTAGAAATATTACGTAAATCTTCCAAAGGAATATTTCTTGATTTAGCTACTTCGGCTAAGAAATGGTCATAAATAGAATTTAAGTAGCTTTCGGTTTGTTTACGATTTGCGTCACTCATTTTATCTAATAAAAACATTTCGACAGCACTTTTAAATTCACCTACTCTAAAAATTTCAGGTTTTACTTCTAATTTTTCTAATGTTCCTTTGACAAACATTTTTTGAGAAGTCAAACCATTTAACTCCATCATTCCTGCTGGATTAAGATAGATTTTGTCGGCAACAGATGTCAAATAATAAGTAGCTTCTTCATAAAGTTCTCCATAAGCATAAATAAATTTTTTGGATTTTTTGAACTCTATCAATTCATTTCTGATTTCTTCTAAGGTTGCGTAGCCTGCTCCTACTCCCGACATAGAAGTTTTGATTAAAATTCCTTTGATTTTGTCATCATTTTTTGCTTTTCTGATAGCAGTTTTGATTTCTTTCAAACCAATAGACTCGCTTGAGCCTCCCAAAGGATTTAAGTCTGCCAAAGGATTTTCTTTGGTACGTTCTGTAATATCTTTTTCTAAGGATATTTCTAAGACAGAACCATCTTTGATATTGACGGCTTTTTCAGTTGGAATAAGGAAAAATATAGATATAAATCCAATAAACATCAAAATAAAAATGCCTATAATCGTTGCAAATACGTATTTAAAAAAACTCAACATATTTTTAATTGTTAATTATTTAAAACCTAAAATTCTTTTTTTATAATTTTATATGTATTATTTTCAAATATATATTACAAAATGTATAAATTTTTTTTTTTAAGACAAGGTGGCATAAATTAAGTTCCTAATAATGAAAACAAAACTTTAAAGCTTTTGAAAAGTTAGAGTACACAAATCCATTCACTTTTGCTCGATATTTTTGCTCCAAGCCTTTTTTTGAACACAAAAAGCCCTTCATTGACAACACTTTTATCTGTAGCTATTCCCAAGTCCAATAACTTAAAATTATTTTCCATTGCATATTTTCCTAATTCAACAAATAAAAAAACCAACGGACTAAACGACAAAAAATCTACATTATCCGCAGGATAAAACGAATACAAAATATGCTCATTCATGACGATTGTTACACACAAAGCCGCAAAAGTTTCATCTTTTTTCACTGAAAATATTTCAAAATTTTGTGGAAATGTTTGTATTAAATTAATAAATTTTTCTTGGTTGAGCGTCATTGGATAGTTTTTTCTTTCTCGGCTTTTTTGGATAAATTGATGGACAAAAACAAGGTCAATTTTTTTATTTTCTTTTTGAAAAATGAAATTATTTTTAACGCATTTTTGATAACGCCTTTTTTGTGAAAGATGAAGATTTTGCCATATATTTTCATCTAATTCAATATGAAAATTTATTTCCAAATTTTTTAATTGAAATTGATGTTGAAACAAAATATTTTCTATCAAAACAACTTTTTCGGGTGCGTAACACATCGGAAAATTTTTGATATGAATAGATTTTACTTTTTTTTGTTGTAAAAATATTTTTATTTCTTGAATAAATAATGAAAATTCGGAGGAGTTAATATTCTCTATTTCAAAACAAAAACTACCAAATGTTGCTTTGAATGGACTATAAAAAATATTGTTTTCTATCACTCCTGCCAAAGAATATATAATTTTTTTATCATTTACCCAAATAAAATAAATACATTCTCCTAAATTTTCTTTATTTTGATATAAAATATGTTTTGGTGTTTGTAAAAAAAAACAAGAAGAATTGATGTATTTTTGTATAGAATCTTCTGTATATTTTTCAAAAATATTTTCGTTTTGTTGAAGAATTTTTAGCATCAAATTTTATTTTTATAGGTCAAAAAATATGAAAAACTTTTGTTAGTTTTCTAAACTTATCTCTCGTATTTCAAAGTGTAAATGATTGACTTCGGTTATTTCTCTGAGTTTAAAATGTTTTGCCAAACGAGGAATGTTTTTGATTTGTTCGATGTCCAAAAAAGCAACTTCTTTTATCATTTGTTTTTCGATTTCGGGGTCAATTCCTTTCATTAAATTGCCTTTTATTTTCGTTACCAAAAAACAAAATTCTATCGAGTGTAAAGGTAAATCTAAATATTGATGCACAAAA
This sequence comes from Bacteroidota bacterium, assembly GCA_004293265.1. Lineage (GTDB taxonomy): Bacteria > Bacteroidota > Bacteroidia > Cytophagales > Microscillaceae > RDXZ01. Next base: position 5,259 of record RDXZ01000078.1, read on the forward strand.
AGAAGATGTTTGACTTCTACTTCTAAACCTGTTTCTTCTAAAAATTCTCTTTTGATAGTCGTTTTTATATCTTCTCCAAAATCAACGCCTCCACCGGGAAAACTCCATAAATATCCTAATTTTCCTAACTGAATGTGTTTGATTAGCAAAATTTTATCATTTTCTATACAGATGCCTGTAGCGCGTATGCGTAAACGATTGCCATATTTTTTGTTTACTTCCTCTGTTGATATTTCTGACATTTTTTATTTGATTTCTTTTGAAATTCTTTATTTTTTTTACTTTAACTTTTATTATGTTACTTTTATTAGTATAAAATATCAGGTTATTTAATTTCTTTTTCTAAGAGCCAAATATTATTTATTGAATAAACAGATAAAACCTTAATATTTTTATTTTTCTTATCTGTTTTAAATTTATTTATCCCTGCAAATTTTTCTCTTCCCATTCTCCTTTAAATTCCTTAAATCTTAATTTTGGTATGTTAATTTTATCATTGTTCTTATTATTTTTAAAAATATAGTTGCTTTGCCATATATTCCGTTTTCTATGGCATTGATGCTGTGCGTTATATCATAAGATTGTCCTAATTTGCTTGTCTATTTTCCATTATTGAGTTGTCTTGCTACATGAGTGCAATATTGGTTATCAACAGAAAAAAGGGCAATTTTTTCATAATTTTGTTTTAATTGAGAGTTATCACATATTTGAAAGCCTAATTTTTGGCACATCTCTATCAAAGTTTGTAATAAATTATCTTTGTTAGTATCTATCCAAAAGTCATCATCTTCTGTATCCCACCAACGTTGTGTATCGTGCATAGCCCAAGCCAAGCAATTATATTCTGGTGTTTCGGGGCTTGTGATTTCAAAAGGCTCTTTTTTTGAGTTAGGAAATTCTTTGATTACCATAATAAATTTTTTGTTTTAGCCCATTCTATCCAATCATTAGCCATTAAGTTTGGTTTGCCTATATTTTGTTGTTTTATAGGGTTATCGTGGGTTAGTTTTTTCAATATATTAAACCATACATTTTTGCCGTTTTCTAATTCATTGATGATAAAAGGCACTATGGTTTTACCCATTGCCAAGATATGAAAATAGGTTTCATTTTCTATTTGTTTGGCAAAAGAAAAATATTTTGTTTCATCATACCATTGTTCTGCCAATAACTTAAATTTGATTTGAAGCAATAAACTATCGTTTATATGTTCTTCTTCGGATATTTTTATAACCCAATTTTGATTTTCTTTTACAATATTCATACTTTTATTTGTTTTTACAAAAATCTTAAAAAGATACGTTTATGCCTTATCTGAAATATCATTTTCTTTTTTACTTATAAGAAAAACCACAAGTTTACTGATTGACAAAAAGTTTTTTAATTTTAACAATCGGACCTGGACAAGCGGCTTTATGACAATTCAAGCAATTATTAACCATAATATTATACGCACTTAATTTTTCTTCTTTCGAATTTGCTTTGTATAAATTATCTACACTTACCAAAAACGCATCGCCCATTACTTTATAAGTAGCATCTTTTTTATCTATTTCTGTGGGTGTAGCAGTATGAAGTTTGGCGAATTTGTCTTTTATATCAGGAATATTTTGATTTTTTTCGATGGCTTCCCTTATTTTCCAACTATCTTTATCCATTTCTCTCATCAAAAGTGCTAATTCGCTACTTCCATTTGGATTAGTTTCGCCCATTTCTTTGGGGGCAGTGTTGTTATCAGCTGTACTGACTATTTTTTTGGTACAATTATAAAAAAAGATAGTGATAAAACATAGAAAAGAAATGATAAGAATAATTTTTTTCATTTTTTTTTATTTTAATTGATGAATATTTTTTTAAATTTTATCTAAATTGCGGACATTTCAAACCAACATCTACGATATAACTTAGGTGAAAACCTGTAAATATATATATATCTTTTCTGTTTTGATTGCCACCGCGTGTAGTAAATCCATTTTGAAAAGGCGGTAAAGTTTGGTAAATATTTCCATCAAAGCCTGTATAAGAAATAGGTGTACCAAAATTTGCATACAATAATTCTAAATTTCGTTTTTGTCCACTTAAACTTGAGTTTGGCTCTAAAGTTCGATTGCTCATCGCGGCGGCTAACGGATTTCCTAAATCGTCTAATTTTGGATAAGCCCCACCAACATCATCTAAATAATCTGTAAAAGTCAATCTTGGGACAATTTCTATACCAAAATCCCAACGATTATCGATTTTAAATTTGACTCCAATGCCCACAGGAATTGTGATTTGAACTTTACTATAAGGCGTTCCATAACCGATTCTTCCTTGCCCTTCTGTGCCTAAACCTTGCAAATCTACCCATTGCCCTCCTAATTTGGTAGGAGTTTTGGCTTGTGGATTATGATGTAATAATGCGATGCCTGCGACAAAATAAGGTGTAAAATTTTTTCTTTTTTTATGTTTTCCATAACTTGCTTTCAAATCATATTCAAAACCTACAAAAATCTCTTTTAAATCGTTTCTAAAGTGCAAGTTACGAGCATAAGCAACACTTCCTTCAGGTGATTTGGAGTCATCGCCTTCAATTCTGCCTGCGGATAAATTAAGCCTCAAATGAGTATGTGGGCTTATTTTTCGAGTAATAAAAAATCCCAAACTCGGTCTTGTAAACCCTAATCCGCTATATATATCGCCAGAATAATGAGCCGTTCCTATCATCGCACCCATACGGACATAGCCCTCAGTAACCGCAGGAAGTAATGCAGGAGTTTTGCTGGGTTGTGCTAAAATTATTTCTCCCAATCCCCAAAAAAATATTAAAAATAGATACTTAAAATACATGAAGTTGAATAATAAAAACAATGAATTTAAAAATATTTTTTTTTAAAAATATTTATATAAAAAATACTATAATCGAAACGAAAAAAAAATAATTATATTTAAAAAATCAATTATTTTTTTTCGTATTTATGTAGCTTTCAGTCCCAAAAGGAGAGCAATAGTTCTGCTTATAATTATATCAAAAAAAGAAAAAATAAGCAATCCAAATAGCCGCCGTCAAACCAATAACATCTGCTAAAAGTCCAACTGTGGCGGTATAACGAATTTTTTTGATATTGACAGCCCCAAAATAAACAGCAATAATATACAAAGTTGTGTCTGTTGTTCCTTGAAAAACACACGCCAAATAGCCCATAAAAGAATCAGGTCCATAAGTTTTCATAATATCTTGCATCATACCCGATGCCCCTGTTCCACTCAAAGGTTTCAAAAAAGCAACAGGCAAAGCAAAACTATATTCTCCCTCGACTCCTGCTTCTTGCAAAAGATATTTTAAAGAATTAAGCATAAACTCTAATGCACCTGAGGCTCTAAAAACCGCAATTCCAACCAAAATTCCGACCAAATAAGGAATAATTCGAATGGCTACTTCAAAACCTTCTTTTGCTCCTTCGATAAACGCTTCATAAACATTGACCTGTTGCCAAACCGCCATACTAATAAAAGTAATTATCAAAGAAAACAATAAAAAATTACTCATAAAACCTGAAACTCTACTAATTTCCGAAGGAGGTAAATAAGCAAAATACAAAACTATACCCAATAAAAAAGTAACAAAAACTCCCAAATAAGCTAAAAAAACTTTATTAAAAACATTTATTTTTTGGATAAATGCAACCATCAACAATGCAGAAATATTAGTAATAGAAGTTGCTAAAATAATAGGCATAAAAATATCCGTAGGATTTTGCGCCCCATACTGCACACGATACGCAATAATTGTAATAGGAATTAAAGTTAAACCTGTAGTATTTAGAACCGTAAACATAATTTGTGCATTAGAAGCAGTATCAGGACTTGGATTTAAGTCTTGCATTTCTTTCATTGCTTTGATGCCCAAAGGTGTACTTGCATTATCTAAGCCCAAAATATTCATCGAAAATTTCATAAAAATTGGAGTCAATGATGGGTGATTAGGTGGAATTTCGGGAAATAAACGCCTAAAAAATGGTCCGAATAAGAAAGCCAAAACATTGACAATACCTGCTTTTTCACCTATTTTCATAAAGCCCAACCACATAGTCATAGTGCCAGTCAAACCTAACGCTACTTGAAAGCCTGTTTCTGAAGCTTCTAAAGTTGCCTTGACCATCTGCTGAAAGACTTGTGTATTTCCGTAGAAAAAAGCTTGGGTGCTTGCTAACACAAAGGCAATCAAAAAAAAACTAACCCAAAGGTAGTTTAATACCATTTTTTATACAATTTTTTTACATTTTTCTCTTGTATGCACAAATATAGTGCTTTTTTATAATATTCAAAGAATTTATTATAATTTTTTATAATTTTTTTATCGAAATGGAGTCTGGAGTAGAAAAGAGGTAAAAAATTTAGCGATGTATTTTTTAGATTTTAAATATTTTTACGTTATTTTTTGAGTGATTTGGTTACAAAAAAACCTATAAATTTATTTTTTTTTATAGGTTTTAATATTTTGTCAAAAGTATTATCGTTGTTTTTTTTGATTGAATAATTTTTTTCAATTCATATTTTTATTTGTGCATTATTCTTCATCTCGTTCTAATTCATACAAACATTTTTCTAACGCTTTTAATTCTTTTCCGTATAATACTTCTAAATACCATTGAAAAAGGAGATAAAAAATCACGCCCGCCGCTCCTACGATTACTCCTGTGAACCACCAACTCCAATTTTTTTCTGATAAAATTGCACCACCCGTCCAGCCTGCAAACGCTAAGGTTATCCAAACAGAACCTTGATAGATATACAAATATCGTCCTGTAATTTTAATCATTCTTTGTAAAGATTTTTTTAAATTAGAAGATGAACTATAATTTAAAAGTCTGTATTTGATATAATAATGCCCCGAAGAAACGAGTAACAAAATCAACATCAAAATTGACAAGCGAATATCAATAGAATAAAAAAGAATTGTGGAATATCCTGCAATCAATACCATTAAAATCATTTCAATAAAAATGCTTTTATTTATATTTGATAAAATTCCTTTTGTTTTTTTGCTTAATAATTGTTCTATTTCTTGGGCAGAGCGAGATTTTTGAGGGGTATTTTGATGCCCTTTTTTCCAAATAGATTGTAAGTCGTCTAATTCCATAGTGCCTCCTTTTTGCTTAATATTTCTTTCAATTTCTTTTTAATTCTGTTAAGTTTTACGCCTACATTTGTTTCTGTAATACCCATAACATTGGCTATTTCTTGGTAAGAATGGTCTTCTAAATGTAACATTATCAATGCTTTATCAATATCGTTGAGTGTAGCGATAGCAGTGTATAACGCTTTGAGCCTATCTTCTGTAATTTCATCTTTGCCGTCTGGCAATTCCATAATTCTTTCATTAATTTCTTTTGATTTTGGAATTTTTTGAAATTTTTTAAAGCCTGTAATAGCTGTATTGAGTGCCACTCTGTACATCCAAGTTGTAAATTTTGCATCACCTCTAAAAGAATCATAAGATTTCCAAAGTTGATATAAAATTTCTTGAAATAAATCTTCCCTTTCAGATGGATTAGGACAATATACCCTACAAACTTTATGTAAAATATCTTGATGTTCTGAAATTTGTTTTGAAAATTCGTCTTTCACGTGAAGTTAAAAATGAAATAGTTTTTATTGTTGTAAATAAATATGTCAATTATTTTAAAAAAATATTACAAAACTAAACAAATATTTTGAAAGGATAGATAATTCCTTAACTTTCCAAAAGTTACAAACTTTTGGAAAGTACCAATAAGGAAATAAAAAATAATGAATTACTAATTTTTGAAAGTATTTTCGTGTTCGTCATCATTTTTGATATGATTGTGCGTTGCGTCTGTTGGAGTTGGATTTTTGATTTTGTTAAACGTAGCATCAACTTCACCCCTGCTTACACTCAAAATAATTCCCAAAGCCAAACCTGTAAAAAGCAAAGATGTTCCGCCCATACTAATAAAAGGAAGTGGTACGCCCGTTACAGGTGCTACGCCCACAGCCACACCCATATTCAAAAATGCCTGCCCCACTAAACTAAATGTAAGTCCTGCGGCTAATATTCCCCCAAAAACAAAAGTTGTATTGCTCACAATTACCATTCCCCGATTCAAAAGCAATAAATATAATCCTAAAACAATGACACCTCCAATCAAACCATATTCCTCAATAATGATAGCATAAATAAAATCAGAGTAAGGGTGAGGTAAAAAATTTCTTTGGTCGCTATTTCCAGGTCCTTTGCCTAAAAAACCACCTGTACTAACTGCAATGTAAGATTGGTCTGATTGAAAATTGTTTTCTGTATTGTAACCTAAAAAAGAACGAACACGATTGGCAGCCGTATCCCCGCGTTGTCCGATTGCCAAAGCAATAGAAATAGCAAAAAAACCTACCAAAGCCATCAAACCTAATTGTTTAACAGGAATACGACCAATATACATCAACAAAAAACTTGTAGTAAACAACAAAATAGCATTTGAAATATTTGACAAACCTATCAACATACAAATTATCCCTGACCATATCAAAATCGGTACAATTGTTTCATTGAAATCGTGAACTTTTCCTTGCCTTTTTGAGAGCATCGTAGCAATGTTGGTAATCAGTGCTAACTTTGCAAAGTCAGAAGTTTGAAAACTACCACCAATAATTGGAATAGTTATCCAACGGCTTGCAGAGTTAATATTCATACCAAAATACCAAGTGAGCATTAACAATGGCACAGACAATAACAACGCAAAACGCGAAAGTTTGGCATAATATCTATAATCAATCCTATGTGCGAGCCACAAAACCACAAAACTTGCAATGGTCAAAGTGATATGTTTGAACAAATAATAAGTATTACTTTTTTCATTTTTGAAAGCGATAGTTCCTGTGGCACTATACACAACGAGCATACTTACCAAAGCCATCGCAAAGATGACGAGCCACAAAACTCTATCGCCCTGAAAATATTTATCAAACCAAGCAGGATATTCGATATTGTTTGTATTTTCTTTTTCTTGGTTTTGTGTGTATAAGTTTTCCATTGATAATTAAAATTGTTTCATTTTTTGTGTGATTACAAAATATTTTTGGCAAAAATAAATAAAATTTATCAAATTATAAAATAAAAAAAAATATTTTATCAAATTAAGTACTTTTTTGATTTTTTTAAATTATTTTACCTATTATTTTTCATTCAAAAATTGTTGGAAAACTTCATAATCTATCTTGACTTTATTGACATCAATGTTTCCATTCTCATCTGGTTTTTGGTAGCAAATACTTAAAAAATACTCCAAAATATGTATTTTTTTGATATTTTGGGGTTGTTGTGATAATATTTTTTGTATTTCTTGAGATAGATTTTCTTGGTTTGCTTTTTCATATTTTATCAATTCTTGGTCTATATCCACCAAGGATAAATAGTGCGAAAAAAAGTTTTTGAGTTGTTTTTTTTCTGTATAAATAGGTTCAAAAATAGCTTTTATATTTTCTTTTTTTTCAAAATCTCCTTTATTAATTTTTTGTGAATTTTTTGTTCGTGAAAAATCTTCGTATTGGATTTCAAACAACTGACAATACGCCACGCTATCTGATAGTCCTTTGAAAATACTTTTGTCTAAATTATAATTTATATCCGTATAAGCCAATTTTAACACACTTGGCTTGCGATTGTTGTCAATATAATGCGTGGCTAAAAACAAACATTTATCTTCGGGGCATTTATATTTCAATGTATATTTATCGCCAATGATAATAAATTTGGTTGCTTCTCCGCTTTTTTGAAGTCCTAAGGAGGCTTGTAACGATTTTTCAGTGGGGCAATCTATGCAACGAGTACGTATTTTTTCTGTATTTTGAACCGCAACAATTACATCTTTGATGATATTTTTTTTTCGGGTTTCATATTTTTTAAAATCTAATATAAACTTTTCTTTTTTTTGATTCATCAACAAAACTTTATTTTCTCTATTTTCAAAAATAATTTCATCATTGATGTTTATTTTTGTGCCAATATCGATATATTTTTGATTGATTTTGATATTTCCATCAAAAAATAAAACGATATAATTGTTTTGGGCTGAGGTGTGGGTAAATAAAAATAAAGAAAAACAGGTAATAAGTAAAAAACGCATAATAATTTTTTTTTAAATACCTATACGTAAAAAAAAAGATTTTGTTTTTTTTTCAACTATTACAAGTTTGTAGAAAATAAAAAACTGATTTAAGTTTCTATGTAGATATTTTTTGGTTTGATAATGATTTTTTTTGATAAATATTTTGGTTGAATAAGAAAAAATATCTACTTTTGTTCAAAATAAAAAATATATTGGGACGAAACATTGTCATTCTTTGAATCAATCAATACAAAATCACAATTTTTTTTGCTTATATTTGCAATAGTTTTGCTTTTTTTTCTACAAAAAATAATACAACAATGAAAAAAATATTTATTTTTGGTAATGGAAATCTCTCTTTTGATGATTTTTTATATCACTATTATACGCCTATTCAAAAAGAATTAAACAATACAGACACACATTTTATTATCTGTGATTTTAGAGGAACGGACACATTGTTAATGGAATTATTAAAAACAAAAACTGACAAAGTAAGTGTTTATCATATAGGAAAAAAACCAAGATATATGCCCGATAAATACAAAACTTTGGTAGAAAAATGGCGTTTTATAGGTGGTTTCGAAACAGACGAACAAAGAGATGAACAAGCCATCAAAGAGGCAACGCATTTTTTAGCCGTTGATTTTAATTCTGATGAAAATAGAAAAAGTGGAACGCAAAAAAATATAGAAAAGTTAATAGCATGGCAAAAAATTGAAATAAAATAATCAACTAAAAATAGTAGTTTTGTAACTTTTTGATGCGATTATTTGTTCTGAAATTAGTATTCAAAAAAAACTCCTCAAATTATGTTTACAAATTTCTTTTATTTTCTTAGACAACATCAACTCAAAGTTACTTTGAGAGAACACCTTACTTTATTGGAAGCGTTGGATAAAGATGTTATTCGATATAGTGTAGATGATTTTTATGCACTAAGCCGAGCAGTTTATGTCAAACACGAAAAAGATTTGGATAGATTTGATGTGTTATTTGGTAATTTTTTTCAACATTTAGACCAAATTCCTGTTGATAAAATCTTTGAAATTCCTGTAGAATGGCTTAAAAAATCAAACGAAGAAAAATTATTCACAGAAGAAGAAAAACAAGCCATCGAAGCCATGGGTGGTTTGGAGCAATTACTCAAAAAATTAGAGGAATTATTAAAAGAACAAAAAGAAAAACACGAAGGAGGCAACAAATGGATAGGTACAAAAGGAACTTCTCCATTTGGAAATAGTGGTTATAATCCCGAAGGAATTAGGTTTGGTGATGACGCAAAACAAGGACGAGCCGTAAAAGTATGGAACAAAAGACTATACCAAAACTTAAAAGATGATGTAGAATTAGATACAAGAACCATGAAAATGGCGCTCAAAAGATTAAGACTTTTGACCAGAGATAGCCACGACGAAGAATTGGACTTGCCAAAAACAATAGAAAAAACTTCTGAAAATGCAGGTTTTTTAGATATAAAAATGCGTTCAAAACTAAAAAACAATGTGAAAATTTTGATGTTATTTGATATTGGTGGCTCAATGGATAGTTATATTCGAAATTGTGAGCAACTTTTTTCGGCAGCAAAATATGAATTTAAACATTTAGAATACTTTTACTTTCATAATTGTTTGTATGAATATGTTTGGAAAGATAATATCAGACGACATGATGAAAGAATTTTGACTACTGATATTTTACACAAATACAATAAAGATTATAAAGTAATTTTTGTGGGTGATGCCTCGATGGCTCCTTACGAAATCACACACGCAGGCGGAAGCGTAGAGCATACAAACAAAGAGGCTGGAATTACTTGGTTACAACGCATCAAAGAACAATTTACTTATATGATTTGGCTGAATCCAACTTTACCAGAATATTGGAACTATACTCACTCTATCAAAATTATCAATGAGTTTACAGAAAATCGTATGTTTCCACTGACGATTGATGGTCTGACGCAAGGAATGAAAGCCTTGAAAGATACTAAGAAAAAATATATAAATCCTGCTTAATTTTTTTGAAAATATTACCTAAAAAAATTGTCATCAATATTAAAAAATTGATGACAATTATATTTTATCTACCTCTTAAAATCTTTATTTTTTTCCCAAACCGCCCAAATGTGGACAATTTAAAAATTCATCAACACTATTAAAAGGAACTTCGACTTTTTCATATCCATAATTATCTGCCATCGTTTGTGTGGCTTTGCTGTCGCCCATACCAATTTCTACGTCGTGCATCGTGATTTGACAAGGGTGTTGATAATTACAAGCGTGAGAAATCTCTAAAATTTCTTTGCGTAAAGTTTTGTTATAATTCGTAAAACGAACAGATTTTAAGGTTGGGTCTAAACCAGACATCAACCATTTGTTTTGTGTTGCGATACCTGTCGGACAATGATTGGTGTGGCATTGTTGGGCTTGAATACAACCAATAGAAAGCATCGCCTCGCGTGCGGTATTGATTAAATCTGCTCCCATTGCAAAAGCCATCATCGCATTAGCAGGAAATCCTAATTTTCCTGATGCGATAAACACAACTCTATGCGTGAGATTTCTTTGTGCAAATATTTTATAAACACTCGTAAAAGCAAAAGTTAAAGGCAAGGAAACGTGGTCTGCAAACGCGTGTGGAGCGGCACCTGTACCACCTTCTCCGCCATCGATAGTAATAAAATCAGGTCCTTTGCCTGTAGCGACCATCAAATCAGCCAATTCTTCCCACATATCTAATTTTCCGACTGCGGCTTTGAAACCAACAGGTAATCCTGTATTTTCTGCAATATTTTCAATAAATTCTAATAATTCTTTTACATTGTTAAAAGCAGAATGTGTAACGGGAGAAAGTGCATCTTTTCCGATTGGAATACTTCTAATTTCTGCTAATTCTTTTGTAACTTTGGCACCCGGCAAAACGCCTCCTTTGCCCGGTTTTGCTCCTTGCGAAAGTTTGATTTCTATGGCTCTGACAAATTTATTTTTTTCTACCAATGCTTTTAGTTTATCCATAGAGAATTTTCCATCTTCACCTCTCACACCAAAATAACCTGTACCAAAATGAAAAATAACATCAGCACCGTTAGAGTGATAAGGAGAAAGCCCGCCTTCGCCTGTGTTATGATAACAACCTGCGGCTAACGCTCCTTGATTAAGTGCTTGAACAGCGTTTTTAGACAAAGAACCATAACTCATTGCAGAAATATTTACCACTGAATAAGGTCGCCAAGGTCTTTTTCGTCCATTGGCGGCTCCCATTACTTTGGCACAAGGTGCAAAATAAGGGTCTTTTTTATTAGGGTGATTATCAGGCATTTTGAATGGAAAAAGTGCAGGATTGATAAAAACGTGTCCCGGTGCATAAATATCTTTGTCTGTTCCAAAACTTTCGTAATTGTTTTCTTTTTTCGAAGACGCATACACCCAAGAACGTTGGCTACGATTAAAAGGTAACTCTTCGCGGTTATTCGCAACAATGTATTGTCTTAGTTCGGGTCCGATAGATTCTAAAAAATAACGCAAACGTCCTACAACAGGAAAATTATGTTTGATAGTATTTTTTCTATTTCGTAAATCGCTGATGAGCATCCAAATTATCCAAACAATAAAAAGCACGCCTAATAAATGCAAAAATTCTGCTTCGAGAGCAAAAACTGCTTCAATAAATCGCCAAGAGGCTTCAAGAAATTCTTTCATAATAAATTTAATAAAATTTGAAGGTTGTATATTTAATTTTAATTTTAATTTTTTATCTATTCAAAATGATACATCTTTTGTACCAAAAGAAAAAAAATACAAAAATATCTTTATTTTTTTAATAAAAATAAGAAAAAATTGTATTTTTTTTATAACTATTTAGGTAGTGTTTAAAATTGACTAACTTTTCAAAATTTTAAAAAGTTATAACACGATTAAAAATAATTATATTAAAATTTGTATCAAAAACCTTATTTTTGAGCAATAATTTTTTTTACATAATCAACACTTACCTCAAAAAAATCGGCTAATTCTGTAATACTCAT
>RDXZ01000079.1 GCA_004293265.1 Bacteroidota bacterium
AAGACTCTACAAAATCAAAATAAATAGACTAACTCTAAAAATCATAACACTTAGTAACTTTTATTTGTTACACGTAGGCTGTTGCTTCGCAACAGACAAGCCAGAGGCTTGTAGTTAGGTACACCATAGGCTTGCACCAGTTGGGGACGAAAAGTACAGAAATGAAATATTAACAAAAAAATAAATTTTTACTACACTTTTCGACACACTGACAACAGCAGAAAAAATTGAAAAAAAAATATCTTTTTTCAAAACAATAATTATCCGATTATAGTTATAGTAGTATAACTTTAAAAAATATATAATATCATGTTTAAAAAATGTAATTTTCTTTTAGTCCTATTTACAATAATTGTATTCTGCTCATTAAAAGCGCAAACACCAATATCGACAGGAGACTTGGTAAGTACAGGGGTAAATAGTTGGATATTTCACACGCCCGAATCTTCAAATTCGCTTATGGTTATGCCCTATTCGTTTACAACTAATCAGTGGCTCAGTAATGTAAAAACAGAATTCTTTGGTAATGGTGATATTTCCACAAATGGCAGGTTAGGAATTGGCGTAGATTTTAGTCGTAGGAATGCAGATTGGGCAGGATATAGATTATTTGTCCGTGAAGGTATTAGAACCTAAAGAATAAGAATAGATGTAGCTAACAATTTTAATTGGGCTGATTTTGTATTTGAAAAAAATTACAAACTAAAATCTTTGAAAGAAGTAGAAGATTTTATCCTTAAAAACAAACATCTCCCTGATGTGCCTTCTGCTAGTACTATCCAAAAAGAAGGAATTGACATAGCAGAAATGCAAAAAATACAAATGCAAAAAATTGAAGAATTGACCTTGTATATTTTACAACTCAAAAAGGAAAACGACGAAATAAAAAAAGAACTTTTAAAACTACAAACAAAATAAGTAATGAGAAAAATCTTTTTTTTCTGGTTTATCTTGAGTATAGTAGTAAACCAAATACAAGCACAAAGTAACTGGTTTGAGGTTGAAAATACAGTTGGTAATTTTAACTTTAAAATGCCTGAAGAACCTATTTTTCATCAAGAAGATAGCACAATGATGTACCTTACAAGTATAATGGATACTACTATTATTATGCAAGCGCATTATACAGACCAAAACCAATCAGATGTTTTAGCACAGAAGGAAATTACAAGTATTGATATAAATGCTTTTTATGATAATTTTGTAAAATTAATGTTGGTGGATAATGAAAACTTTACCTTAGAATCTTTAGAAGATGTAACTCTCAATAACAATATCAAAGGGAAAGAAATAGGAATCAAGTATCAAGAAGCAGTAGAAAATGATGCTGAAGACCAAATAACAAAAAGTTTGCAAACAAGATTTATGTTTATGCGCATATTTTGGTATAATCAGCGTACTTATATTTTTACAATAGACTGTCTCAACACGAGTTTAGCGGATTTACCAACTTATAAAAACACTTTTTTTCAATCTATTTTTATTCACAACTAAATTTTTTTAAAAATATGAAATATTTATGTTTAATAACACTCCTTTTTTTGAGTGGCTGTGTGGAAGAAATATGCCCCGAAACTCAAAACAAGATATGTAACATTCAGTTATTGCCCTCTGGTACAAATGGCTTTAATACAGAGTTTATGTTTAATAATGATTGTTGTTATATTGTTAGGTTTGCCAAGAATGGCAATTTTAATCAACCTATAGATACCTTAAAAATGTATCGTAACATTCGTTCAAGCGGGCTAAATACTCAAAATAGTAACTATACTTTTGATTATGATTATTTAATAAAAACCAATATAGGAGACTATAAAATAACTGATTTTGAATTTGAAACTAAAACTTGTAGCCCTGCTTGGTTTAGAAAATCTAAGGAATATTTACAACTCAGAAGTTATAAAGTGAATGGTATTTTGCAAAATCCTTTTTCTTCTGATTCTAAAATTGTAATTAGTGAATGTATAAAATATAAATAAAACATGAATAAGACAATAAAAAATAATATATATATATTCATCTTTTTTCTTTGCATACAAAGAATTTATGCACAAGGAACACCCTTCAATGCTTCAGGGAATTGTATGGTCAATGCGAATACTCATACTGGAGATGCTCATTCTTTAGAGAGAAAAGCAACTTTTAAGTATATAGGCTCTAATAACTTACAATGCAGTGGTACACTTATCAATCAAGCCACACACAATGGGCAAAATCCTCGTCAGTTGTTTTATACTTCTTGGCATTGTATAAGAACAGTAGGTTTTAATTTTTATCAACCTTTAAACTATTTTTAAAAATTATGAAATATTTATGTTTAATAATACTCTTTTTTTTGAGTGGATGTATTGAAAGTCTTTGCCCTGAAAGTCAAACTAAAATAGACGCTATTCAGTTAGAGTCCGGTCCAAGTCGTTTTGATCCAGAATTTATGTTTTACAATGATTGTTGTTATGTAATAAGATTTGCCAAAAACAGCAATTTTAGTCAACCTTTGGATAGTGTAAAAATGTATCGTAAAATTAGTTCAACGGGAATGCTCTTGATAAATAATAATAATTACACCTTTGATTACGACTACTTAATAAAAACCAATATAGGAGATTATAAAGTAACTAATCTTGAACTTGAAACAAAAAGTTGTAGAACGGCTTGGTTTAGAAAAGCCAACGAATATTTACAACTAAAAAGTTATAAAGTAAATGGTATTTTGCAAAACTATACATATATTATGATTTATAAGTAACACTCTAATAATTAAATAAAATGCAAATGAAAAATAAAATGTATTTCAGTTATTTATATCTTTTTGTTATAATCGTATTTAGACAAGAAATTTTAGCACAAAGTTTTTTTAATGCTTCGGGTAATTGCATGGTCAATGCAAATACTCATACTGGAGATGCACACGCATTAGAAAGAAAAGCCACTTTTAAATATGTAGGTTCTAATAATTCGGAATGTAGTGGCACATTAATCAATCAAGCCACAAATAATGGTCAAAATCCTCGTCAGTTGTTTTATACTTCTTGGCATTGTTTGAGAACAGTAGATTTTAGTCGAGATTTTATATTTATCTTTAATTATCAAAGTAGGAATGATGTGAATGAAAATACACCTACCTATAATAGAGGGCAAAGAAATATTTTCGGAATGATAATACAAAGTCAAACCAATCGTAATGTACCATTTGTCGAAGTAGATGCTAATTTAGGTTATGGTTATACATTTAGAAGTAGAGTAAGGCTTATACATTGGACACCTATCACTTTGGGAGATATGGCTTTGTGTGAAATAATAGAGCCTATTCCCCCACATTTTGATGTGGCTTATGCGGGTTGGGTACCTCATCTGGCGGCAGGTAATCTAAGCGGACCTTTTACAGGATTTAGCCATCCAAGTGGGGATATAAAAAAATTAGCTATCACACATAATATATTCACACTTAATAATAATCTCAATAGAGTGTGTACGCTTGTAACGGGTTTTATAGAACGTATCATTCGCTTTTTTAGTAGGCGAGCAAGACCACGCACACGTGTTATTTGCAATTATGTAGATTATCCTTTCTATATGACTAATCTTTGGACAAGGGGAGGCGTAGAACGTGGTTCGTCAGGTTCTAATCTTTTGAATAGAAACCATAGAATTGTAGGCAATCTAATGGGTTGGGGTGGTATTTGTGGGTTCAGGGCAGGAAGCAAATATGGTAAATTTAAAAACTTCTTCCGTTTGCGAGATGTTAATTTTGCTTTAAATCCATCTAATAGCAACCATGCTAACTTTCATGGTGTAGGCAGTAGAACAATTACTTGCTATCCCGTCTTAGAAGATTTGTATGGGCAGTATTTTCCAGCGGCAGATTATGGTAATGGTAGAAATATTGTGCGTATTGCAAGCGCAAGTCACATTACTACTAAAATATCCGATTTCAATGATAGGCAAGGCTTTACACCAAGACCTTTAGTAGTGCATGGTGTTACAGACCAGCGAGGTGGCGCAGGTGTAGGTGCTAATTATGAGTTGAGTGCAAGTACTTTTATAGAACTCAATGATGGTTTTACTACACATATTGGAGCTACTTTTGAGGCAAACTTAAATGGTTGTCCTCAACAAAGAGTAGCACCTCAAGAAGAAGAAAATGCAGCACAAGGTATCGAAGATGTATATCTTCCCAAAGTTAAAAAATTTGATTGGGAAAGACATTTAGCAGAAAATAAAAAGGAAACTTTTAAAGTATATCCAAATCCTGCGCAAAAATCGACTATCATAGAATATTTTTTATATGAAGATATAAAATGTTCTTTGTATATTACTAACTCAAATAATGAAGTGATTAAGACTATTTTTTCAAATAGTTTACAAAAATCAGGCAAACATACTTTAGAGTTAGAATTAGAAAATCTACCTTTGGGGCTTTATTTTTGTGTATTAGAAACAACAGGTAAAAGACAAGTTCAAAAACTCGTAATAATAAGATAAAGATTAGTTTTTATCAAAATAAATCAGAAAATGCTTGTTTTTAAATGAAAACAAGCATTTTTTGCTATTGTTTGTATATCGAGAAATGTAGTAAAACCTATATTTTTGTAAAGATTTTAATTCTGCACTTTTCAACTACCAACAACTTTTATTTATTCAACATTTTTTTTATTTTGCACAAAGATAGAAACTTATTTTTGAAAATATAAATGAACGATAAAAAATAACGAAAAAAAATCAATATTTATATACTAACACATAAACGCTGAGTTGTCAGCGGAAAAACAAAATTCATTCTCCAAGTGGTAAAAAACCTATAAAGTTTTAAGAACTTTATAGGTTTAGTCATTGAAAGTCAAATAGTTATAAAATTATATTGGTAATGAAACAAACCTTTTAGACAGCCTCAAAAAATCGAACACTATTTTTTTAAGACCGCAGTTAATGTAACTATATTATCTTTGATGATTTTAAAATGATATTCTTTGTCCGTATATACATCACAATCGTAGGCATATTCAAGTGTATGCGTACCTATTTTTTCTGCGGGATTATTATAAATTTCTCTAATCAAAATTCCATTGACATCAAACATACCTACTCTCAAATGACAAGTTTTTTGAATACTTACACGCCCGTTTCCCCACATTTCGCACATAGGTTCGGCAGCTTGATTGGTAATCAAACGAACATAAGTAGAATAGACTTTTCCATTTTTTTTGACTTTATAATCTTTTTGTCCATAGACAATTTCTCCAAAAGGTTTTGGTGCTTCCTTAGTTACAAAATGTTTCTTTTTAATTCTTTGTCCTTTTTCTACCATTTCAAATTCTTTTTCATCAATAATAATGCTATCAGGCTCAGGCTTTTCTCTTGTGCAATAATGTATAATTTTTGTACGTTTTCCATTGCTTACCACATCAAAAGATTTTTCGGCAAATATAGTAAAAGGAGGTTGTGGATTTCTTTCTTGAATTTTATGTTTTTTCAAAACAGGTTTTCCATTTTCAAGTACTTTAAATTCTTTTTCTATCTCAATCAATTCTCCCTCAGGCGTGAGCCAAAAGACTTCTAATTTTCGTAATTTAGCCAAAAAATAAGTAATTTTTCGTCCCATTTTTGCATTTTCACCACCACTATCTATCAGCCAATCTTGGTCATTACTCACACACCACATACCTTTTTGTGCTTCATAAGTACCAAAATATTTATTTTCATCTATAAATTTGGCATATTTGATATATTCAGGCTTGGGTGCAGGTGCTATTTGATACTGTACTTTATCATTTGGAGCAGATAATTGTGCTTCCGAACAAGCCCCTGAAATTCCTTGAGATTTTTGTTCTGAGGCATTCAGAGCAATCATTGTATTTTCCAAAACCGTTATATCTTGATATTGAGCAGGATTAGAAACAAAAAAAGTACCCGCTTCTATCAAAATAGTTTCTCCCACATTTTGAAGATTTTTGACTTGTATCAAAATAGGTTTGAGATAATGCGTACCATTTGGCATACCTGAAAATTTTGCTTCAATTTTCTTATCTTTGATAGCTTGTTGCAAAGAAATTGGTTTATTTTGTGCGTATAAAAAAACAAACGAGAAAATAAACACTGACAATAAAACGGCTATTTTTTTCATATTAATTATTATTTTAGTTCCTTTTTTATACGTTTTTTTTTGTATTATGTTATTGAATCAATACTATATTTTCTAATGTTTTTCAAATTTGGAGAAAAATTTACCTTGCATCAAAAATAATTTCTGAACTTCGTGCAAGTATGGACGCTTACACGAGATACTCACTGGTGCAAGTGTTCACACACACTTGCACCAAAATAATAAAATTTTTATATAAATAAAATTGTTTTAATCTGTAAAATTTGCTTTATCTTTGCACCTCTTTTGATAGATTTTTGTGTAGATTTTTTAAGAATCTAAATAATCAAACCAAAAACTATCAATATTGAATGATTTTTGCTCGTGTTTTAACATACATATAAATTATTTTTTTTAAATAAAATTTTATAACCATTTTTTCGTTTTAAAAAAAATATCACAATAAAAAATATGAAAGTATATTTGTCATTTTTATTTGTCTTTTTTTTTACGATAATTCATTTATTTGCTCAAAAAGCTGATAACAGAGTAGCAGAAAATTTAAAAAATTTATCTTTTAAATATGAATTACAGCCCGAAGACGCAACTTTTAAATTCACTGTACCTATTGGAAAAAGAACCCAAACCATATTTATAGAATCCTCTACAAGCACTTATGACAAATTGGAGATGCGAGAAGTGTATTCAATTGTTCATCAATCTCGAAATATTCCTGACCAATCAAGGTTAGTTAAACTTTTGATGGATAATGCACAAAAAAAAATCGGAGCGTGGGAAATTGTATATGAAGGAAGTGAATATTTTATTATTTTTACGGCAAAAATTCCTGCCAATGCTGATGCTTCTGATATGAAATCTGCGATTGATATTGTTTCAGCATCTTCTGATGGTATGGAACAGCAACTATTTGCCACTGACGAATGGTAATAATGAAAATAAAAAATACTCAAAAATTCGTACTATTTTTTTATATTTTCTCTGTTGTTTTTTTATTTTTTGGTTGTGATAATGCGACTAAAAAAAATACAAAAAACAACAAATGTGTGCATTGTGGTATGAATACAGAAAAATATCAACAATGGATTGGCGTTATCAAAAGTAAAGAAAAAATAGAAAAAACCTGCTCGCCACGTTGTTTGCTATTGGTTTGTATGCGAAATAAAGAAAAATTAAATGCTGATTTATCGTTGAAAGATTATTATGAGCAAACTAAAATTGACGCAAAAAAAACTTTTTTTGTGGTAGGAAGCAAAATATTAGGACCTATGGGAAATGATTTTATTCCATTCAAAACCAAAAAAGACGCAGAAATTTTTTTACAAGATAATCAAGGAAAAAAAATATTATTCTTTGATGAAATAAGTGTAAAAACAATTATAGAATATCAATAATTATCGATTTGAATTGTTATTTTGTAATCATAGATATTTCGTGCAAACGCGAACGTTTGCATCAAAATAACATAAATAGTTTTCTTTCTTTTATCTTTTATCTTTTATCTTAATTAAACTTTTAAATTTTTTTTACTAAAAACACAGAATTTTACTACGAAATGGAATATTTATTAACAACCGAAGGAATGATTAGCCTTTTTACATTGACTTTTATGGAAGTTGTGTTAGGCATCGATAATATCGTTTTTATTGCTATTGTAGCAGGAAAATTGCCCGCAAACGAGCAAAAAAAAGCACGCAATTGGGGGCTTATCTTAGCAGTTTTGCCACGATTATTGCTCCTTTTGATTATTTCTTGGTTGGTAGGATTAAAAGGTAAATTGATTGACATAACCATTTTTCAACAAAATATTTATATCACTCAAAAAGGTTTTATTTTATTGATTGGCGGTTTGTTTTTGTTATACAAAGCCACCACCGAGATTCACGGAAAGATTGAAGGGCATTTGGAAGAGGGGCAGGTTTCTAAAAAAAGAATTACTTTATTGGGTGCTATTTTACAGATTGTGATTTTAAATATTGTCTTTTCTTTGGATTCAGTTTTGACAGCAGTAGGTTTGTCAAAACATATAGAAGTGATGATTGTAGCGATTATTTTATCACTTTTGATTACTTTGGCGGCGGCTTCAAGCGTTACAAACTTTGTAGATAAACACCCAACGGTCAAAATGTTGGCACTTTCTTTTTTGTTATTGATAGGTTTTTTATTAGTAACAGAGTCTTTTGTGGTCAATGGACACCCTATCGAAGTGCCAAAAGGATATGTGTATTTTGCGATGGCATTTTCACTTTTTGTAGAGGTCTTAAATTTACAAATGCGTAAAAAACACGAGATTAAAAATCAACAACATTTAGATTTATGAGTGTGTTAAAATTATATAAAGAATATCAACAAAAACGCCCTATTTCTTGGGGCTTAGATATTTTTACATTATTGGTAGAATTTTTCCCTGTGTTGATAGTTATTTTTAGCGATGGTACTTATGACCAAAAAGAAAAAAGTTATTTAGAAAAATTAATTCAAAATTTAGCATTTTATTTTGAAGAAGAAGGTTTTAGTGCCAAAAAAGTAAAAGAACTACAACTTTCTTTTTCACAAGAATTTGATTTTTTAGGAAAAAATTTATCAGAATGGCAAGATAGTTTTTTAGACTCTCTTAAAATATATTTGCAACAAAACGCACACAAAAAAATGTTGATTAAAAATACAATTGTTTGGTTTGCCCAAATTTCTATTGATATAACAGATGACGAACAAAATGCGATGGATTTTTTAAGCCAAAGGTTAGAATTATAATCAAAAATATGTACCAAAAGGCTTACTTATAATAAAAAAAGCGTCTTAAAAAAAATTTAAAACGCTTTTTTTTTATTTATTTTACTGACGAATTAGTTATTATCATCTTCATCTTTTCCTTCTTTTTTCGCTTTTCTTTTATCTAATTGTTTTTGTCTCATTGCCTCAAGTTTAGTTTTTTGGTCAGCAGTCAAAATACTTTCAATTTTCACGTCTAAATCTTTGCGTATTTGCACGATTCTTTTGTGGTCTCCTTTTTCTTTAGAAGCACGTTGTTGGTCTATTTCTTGGTTGCTTGCCAAAGAAAAATCATAGACTTGTTTTTTTTGCGTATCATTCAAACCTAATTTTTTTGTAAGATTATTAGATTGATTGGTAGCACGTTGTTCGGGTGTCAATGATTTTTTATTGCCTTTTCCTTGTGCAAAAACACTTGTAATTGAAAAAACAAACATAAGGGCGAAAAACAAAATTTTAGTTTTCATAATTTTTTAAGTAAAATTTTAAGTTAATATTTAATTTGTTTCGTTGTTGAAACTATCATTAAGACGAAAGTTAATCAAAAAAGTTTAATTTTTAAAGTTTCAAAGATTGTTAATCTAATGTTAAGGCTAAAAAACACTATTTTTTTTGTAACTATTTATGTATAGTCATAAAATTATTATTTTGAACTTCGTGCAAGCGTCCACGCTTGCACGAGATATTAACTGGTGCAAGCGTGGACGCTTGCACCAAAATAACCTAAATAGTTACTTTTTTTTTAGATAAAAATTAAAAACCATATTCTGAACTTCGTGCAAGCGCGTGGACGCTTGCACCAAAATAACCTAAATAGTTACGTTTAAATTACAAAAAAATAGATAATTATAAAAATTTTACACTAAAAAATTGTATTTTGAAAAAAAATGTATTAAACTTGCCAAAATTTTAGTATATCTAAAAAATAATGTGTATATTCAAAAAAAATCACTTTTATTATTATTAACTATGAAAATTAAATTTTTAACTTTTTCTTGCTTATTCGCTGCGTCATTGTTTTTGGTTAGCTGTGGAGAACCTAAAAAAAATGAAGAAAAAGCAGACACAACCTCAGCAAAAACTGAAACAAAAGAAAACTTAAAAAAGGCATTAGCAGAAGCCCCAAAACCTTCGGAATTGCCTTATCAATTACAAGCAACAGGAACAGAATTTAACGCAAACATTCCTAATCCACATACAAACGTAGAAAAATATAAAACTACTAATGCAAAAGCTGCTTTAAACTTGGGCGTATATGCCACTGATTTAGGCTATTTATCTGCTTTCCAAAAAGTACAAAATGGATTAGATTATGTAAAAGCAGTAAAAAGTTTGGCGGATAAATTAGGAGTTTCAACAGCCTTAGACCCAAAAATGCAAGAAAGATTTGAAAAAAATCTTAAAAATGTAGATACTCTTTCAAACATTATCAATGATGCTATCGGAAAAGCAGACGGATATTTGAAAAATAACAAACAAGCCAATATCGCAACTTTAATCGCCGCAGGAACTTTGGTAGAAGGTTTGTATGTGGCTACACAAATTATTAGCACTTATCCAAAAGACTTGTTGCCAGAAGATGCTAAAAACCAAATTTTATCAGGTTTGGTTCGTATTATCGTTGACCAACAAAAAACCTTAGGTGATGTTTTGAGTGCTTTGAAAAGCCTTGAAAAAGATGAAGAAGTTACAAAAGTGATTGCACAACTTGAAGAATTACAAAAAATTTATGGAGATTTGAACATCAAAGAAAAATTAGAAAAAAATCAAGGTGGTGCTTTGCTTACTGACAAAAATATTCAAGGAATTACTAATAAAGTAAAAGAAATTCGAGCTCAAATCATTTCTTAAAAATATTTTGACAAGATATAAAAATATAATTTTGATATAAAAATATTGTATTTTTATATCTTGTTTTTTTTCAATTCAATCCAACATCATAACATATCATACAACAACAAAAATGCTTTTTTTTATCAATATTGACCATTTTTTTGAGAAAATAAAAATATTCGTTTTTGTTATAACTTCAAAAATATACAATAAAAAATAAAATAACTCGTTTTTGTTGTATTCTTACAAAGTAATACCAATTTTACTTTTAATTTCGGAACAAAAATAAAAAAAAAATATGAAAAAAATCTTATTCGCCGCTATTTTATTGGTGGCAAATTCGTTTACAAACTATGCACAAAACACGGTCGTGCAAGAATCTACATTTCCTTTTGGAAAAGAAAATTATACGGCTTGGGTGGGTGCTGTCGAAGATGGAGAATTAGCCAAAGATGCTTATGAAAAATATGTAGAAAAAAAATTAGGGCTTAAAACCAAAAGAGGTGATGGAAAACACGTAGTTATCTCTGAAAAAATTTCTTTTGCACAAGTTTCTTCAAATAAAAGAGGTGATTTATTGTTTTTTTATGAAGAAAAAGATGATAATAAAAATGGAAAACTTGATGTAGCTATGGCATATACTTTTGGATATGATATTGTGGTCAATAGCAAAGATTATCCCGAAGAAATGAAAAAATTGGAAACAATTATGAAAAATTATTTGCTTTTTTATTATGAAGAAGCCTATAATAAACAAATCAAAGGTTTAGAAGGTAAAATAAAAGATTTGAACCGCGACATCGAAAAAAATAAAAGCAAAGCAAAAGGCTTGGAAAAAGATAACGACAAATTGGCTAAAAAAGTTGGTAAAGCAAAAGCCGAAGATAAAATGAAATTGGAACAAGAAAAAGTAAATAATCAAGCCGAAATTCAACGTTTGAACGATTCTAATGGATTGATTGAAAAACAAATCAATCAAGTACAGAGCGAAATC
Source organism: Bacteroidota bacterium (assembly GCA_004293265.1). Taxonomy (GTDB): domain Bacteria; phylum Bacteroidota; class Bacteroidia; order Cytophagales; family Microscillaceae; genus RDXZ01. The sequence continues at coordinate 11,697 of RDXZ01000079.1, forward strand.
GCGGCTATCAGAACAAAAATTTCTGCTTTAAAATAAAAAAACAGCCCTCTTTTTTTTGACAGAGGGCTTATCCAAAAAATATGAATTTAGACATCACACCCTTAGAAACTTGGACAGGCACACACACAAGACCTTTGATTATTGCAGGTCCTTGTAGTGCTGAGTCAGAAGAACAGGTTTTTCAAACTTGTTCACAATTAAAAAATAAAAATGTAAATATTTTTAGAGCAGGAATTTGGAAACCTCGCACAAGACCTAATAGTTTTGAAGGATACGGTGAAAAAGCATTGCCTTGGATTCAAAATGTTCAAAAAAAATTAGAAATTCCTTTTATTATCGAAGTTGCCTCACCTGAACATATCGAATTAGCACTCAAATACGATATAAAAATGTTTTGGATTGGTGCCAGAACTACCGTAAATCCTTTCAATGTGCAGGCATTAGCAGATGCGTTACGAGGAGTAGATGTGCCTGTATTGGTCAAAAACCCAGTTAATCCTGATTTATCGCTTTGGATTGGGGCAATAGAACGTTTGTATCAAGCAGGTTTAAAAAAAATTGCGGCGATTCATCGTGGATTTTCGGCCTTGCACAAATCAAAATACCGCAACGAACCTATGTGGCAACTACCCATCGAACTCAAAACTGAAATTCCAAATATTCCAATTATTGGTGACCCAAGCCATATCGCAGGCAAAAGAGCATATTTATTAGAATTGGCACAAAGGGCTTTAGATTTGAATTTTGATGGTTTGATGATAGAATCACACATCACGCCTGATATAGCTTTGAGCGATGCGGCACAACAAGTTACGCCTGATGATTTTTATCAATTGTTATCTAATTTAAAATATAGAATTGTCAGAGATGAAAGCGAAAATGCTTCTTTTATCAATCAATTAGATGAAATTAGACAGCAAATCGATAATGCAGACAGAGAACTAATTGAAATTTTGAAAACAAGAATGGCACTCACAGAAAAAGCCTGTGAATATAAAATTGAAAACAATGTTACAATTTTTCAAGTAGAACGTTGGAACGATATATTTCGTAGCCGCTCTGAATGGGCAAAAAAAATGCAACTCAACCCTGAATTTATCAGTGAAATTTATAAATTAATTCATATCGAATCTATCAAACAACATACTGAATTGATGAGTAAAGCAAAATAATTTTTTATCGTTTATAAGTCCTTAAATACTTGTAAACGATTTTTTCGTGTTTTTTGTAGAAATTTTTTTAGAATAGTAGTTTGAATTAAAAATAATAATTATGAAAATATTAGCACAAGAAAAAACATTCGCAGGAAAAATCCTCGACGAAATTTGGTTAGAAATTGAAAATGAAAGAACTACGGTCGCCAATATCATTGAGCAAAAAGTAGCACAAGAAACAACTTGTTTCAATAAAAACTTAGTACAAAAACAAAATCAATTCAAAGATAAAAAACAAAATGCTTTGAATGGTTATCAAATGGCTGATAAATTGGCTTTGGCTGATGCAGAAAAAGAAACTTATAAAGCCTACCAAGCTTTTGAAAGTAACCAATTGATTTTATTGGTTGATGAAGTACAGATGAAAGAATTATCTACAGAAGTTTTGGTAAATCCTGATACAAATATTCAATTTATAAAATTGATGCCCTTAGTTGGTGGATAATTTTTTTTTGTAAAAATATTATATTTATTTGGAATTGATACAAAAAATAACTAAATTGCAAAAAAATTTAGTTGTTCTACTTATAAACATTTATTTATTATGTTAAAATTACGTTACGTAATCTTGTTTTTATTGCTTATTTCAATGGTGGCTTGTGGCACAGACAAAAAAAAAGCACTTACTCGTAAATGGAAAGTTGATGTGGAAGCATTGAAAACTTATATGAAATCCGAGTTAGAAAAACAAAAAAAGGAAAAACCTGAAGGCATCGAAATGGCTGAAAAAATGGTCGATGCGATGGTTAAAATGATGGGAAGTATTGTGATGGACTTCAAAGCAGATGGTACTTTGGAAGTAGGTGATGAAAAACGTAAAAATAAAATGAAATGGGAATTGTCGGAAGACAAAACACAAATCATCACAAAAGATGAAAAAAATAAAGAGCAAAGAATGAAAATCAAATCAGTTTCAAGCTCAAAATTAGAAATCGAACCTGATGAAAAAGATAAAAAAAGAGGAATGCCTTTATTGACTTTGATTCCTGCTTAATTTTTTGCTCAAATAAATACAAAAAAATCACAAAAATTATTTTTAATTTTTGTGATTTTTTTTTGAATTTCTTATTTAGGCTAATGTTTTTGTCTTTTTGAGCGAAGCGAAAAATATGCGATTTCGTTTACAAAACGCCTTTCAACAAGCAGTTGCTTCACTTCGTTCAGCAGGACAAAGTATTACATTAATAGCACTACCGTTACTTATTTAAAACTGAAAAAGAACACTTATTTTTGCTTGCCAAAAATTAAATGCTGATGAATATTCTCTGCCCGCTAAAAAACTATGGCTTAGATTATTTTGCGGATTAGTAATGGTAATTTCTTTTAAAGTTCCATTGCCTTGATAATCAGGATTTGTATTGGCATACAAATTCAAATAAGTAAGCGTAGGAATATGAAAAGTAGTTACTCTGGCATCTAAAAAAAGTATGTGTTTTGTAACAAAAAAAGGATACAAACGCCATCTCAAACCTGCTCCAATATTTATCATTGTATTTGAGTTGCTCGAAATAGTCCTGACTTCTAAATCAATATCACTATTGTTAGGATTGTTCACATTCATAAGTGTTTCGTAAAACATACGCCCAACGCCTGTTTGCAAATAAGGAATTAGTTTTTTTTCTTTTTTGATTAAATCAAATTGCATCAAAATTTGAGCAGTCATTGCATCACTTCCCGTTTCTACATTCGTAAAAACTACATTCTGATTTCTATTGGTAATACCAAAAAAACCAAATTCTCCTCCGAAATGCCATCTTGTATCAGGAATTTGATAAAATAACTCAACAGAAAATGGAAAAATTAAATACCTATTATTGCTAATATTTGTCATTCGTCCTAATTTGCTTACCGAATAACCCGCACCCAAACGCAGTTGTGCGTGTGTGATGGACGAAAAAAATAAAAAAAGTGCGATAAATAAAATGATTGTTTTTTTCATATCAAAATTGATTTTATAATAACAACTTTTATATTTATTTTTTGTTTGATTTCTTAACTTTTCTTAACTTTTAACTTTTTAAACTTATGATGAGAAATGTAAAAACGGACTTTAGTCTGTTGTTTGAAACAGGTTCAAAGTCCGTTTTACATACTTTTTACGTTGTTTTTAGTCGTTTGTTGTTGCCAATAACATATCTTGATAGCCTTTTAAGATTTTAGCAACTCTCATTACATCAGCATCTTTTTCATAATATTGATTGACTAAATTAAGATTACCTTCATTGAGTTTTAAGGCTTTTTGTTTTTGTCCGTTGGCGGTCAAAATTGCGGTACGTTTGATAGCAAATGCTAATTTGGTAATGATATAATTTTTTCTTACTTCTTTGTCTTTTATTTCCAAAGATTGTGATTTGAATTTGTCATATCCTTCAAAATAATCTTGGTTTTCTTCATTTTTTGCGTTCTCAATTTCATTTTTATTTGAAAAAGGCACTTTTATTTTATGTGTTTGTGTGATATTTTTCTTCTTTTTTACGTCATAATACGAGATATTGACCTCAATATTTTCTTTTATTTTTTCAGTCAAAAACCCTTCTAATAACATAATTTGTGTCAATCCATTGTTCATATTATCAAGAGCAATTACAATATTTTGGTTGCCTTTTTGTCTGTTGTCATAACCATAAAATTCGGTTAGATTAAATTTTGAAGGCAATTTGATTTCAACTTTTACGTTTTCCGCCACAGGCGAAAAAAGGCTTTGTAATTCATTGACAAAAACTTTTTCTACATCTTCTTGGTCGCCTAAAAAATGCGATTGTCCTTTTCCTTTTTTGGCTAAATTGGTCAGCATTTCTTGTTGCACATTGCTTCCAACTCCCATAGTAGAAAGATAAATTCCTTTGTCAATATATATTTTTGAGTCTTGTTCAATTTGAGTAGGATTTGTAATGCCTGCACTTGCAATGCCGTCAGTCAATAAAATAACACGATGAACATAATCTTTCATCTCAATTCTTTTTTCAACTTCTTTGAAACCTGCCATCAAACCTGCGTGAATATTTGTGCCGCCTTCTGTTCTCAAATCATCTATTTTTTCTAATATATACTCCATTGTTTCGACTCTTTGTGCGGGAATAATTGCCTCTGCACCAGAACTAAACTTAACGATAGACAAAACATCTGTCGGTCTTAATTGTTTTACAAACGTTTTGAGAGCCATTTTTACTCTTTCCAACTTATTAAATTCTGCCATCGAGCCACTATTATCAATGACCAAACAAATATTCATAGGTGTAATTTCATTATTACCATTTTTTTTACTTGTAGTGAAACCAATTTGTAAAATATTTTTATTTTCTTTGGGTTTTTCAGTTCCCCAACGTAAATCAACTTTTACGTTTTCATCATTTTTGTCGGGCAAAGGCAAATCGTGCAAATGATAATTCATAAATTCTTCTACCGAAACCGAAGAAGGCAATGGAATTTCAGTTTTGTTTTTGTTTCTCGACACCGAACCAGACGAGTAGCCTGCTTGTGCGTATATATGACCAATTATAATGGTATAAATGACTAAAAATGTAACAAAATTCTTTTTCATACGTTTTAATATTTTTATTTTGTATATGTTACCATATCTATCTAAAAATATTACAAAGAAATAAAAATAACTCACAATTTTTTTATCACTCAAAAAAGCAAGAGTATTATAAATTTAAACAAAGCGTAAAATTTTGATGTTGTATTAATAGAATTTTTCAGTCATTTCTCCTCCTCACACATTTTTTGTTGGATTCTTTTAATATTTGTGCAGGTAAAATTTTATAAAAATAAAATCTGTTTTAATCCGCAAAAATCCGCGTTATGTGCGTGCTTCCCGCGATAGTTTTTCGTATAAATCTTAGAAGAACCTATTTTTTTGATAAATATTTGGTTGAATAATAAAAAATATCTAACTTTGTTCAAAATAAAAAACGTGCTGGGACGAAACATTGTCGTTCTTCGAATCAATTAATACAAAGGTACAAGTTTTCGTTTCGTTCAAACCTGCGTCAGTTTATTTTTTTATTTTTTTGGGAATAGACATAAACCAGTTGGCATAAATATAAACAGCAGAAAAAAAGCAATAGACGAATTTCAAATCGAAATTTTAGAGAAGTAAAACTAATAAAAAATATGAAAAAATTACCATTAGGCGTACAAGAATTTT
>RDXZ01000011.1 GCA_004293265.1 Bacteroidota bacterium
TCAATTTTTTTAATTTCTTCTTGTCTTTCTTTTTTGAGTTCGTCAGTCAAAAGTAATTCTTCGGATAAATAATCTGCTTTTAACTTATCAATTTTTTGCATAATTTTTTGTATGTCTTCTTGCCATTTTTTGGCGGCATTTTGTAAATTTACCTGTACTTTTTCATAAGAAGGCATTTTTCCCATAATAAAATCTGAATCAACATATCCAAATTTTTGTGCAAAAATATATGAATTGATTGAAAATAAAGTAAAAAAAAAGAATATTATCTTGTTATTCATAACGAATTGATTGATTTTAATTAAAAAAGTGAAGTAAATTAAAAAAGTGAAGTAAATTAAAAAGTGAAGTAAATTAAAAATAAATTTATCTTTTTGTTCGTAAATGTATATCTAAAATATTGAACGTTTTGGTATCAGGAGTGCGTTTTTTTTCGAGCCAAATTTTTCGTCTTTCGATGGCTCTTTCATCTTCTACTATCTGAAATTTTAAATCATTTTTCGAATCGTGTATTGCTTCAAAATGATGTGGCGTATAAGTCATACCTTGCATATCATAACGGCTATTTTTTACGTGATTCTCGTGAACAGGCGTAAGTTTTACACGCAATGGGTGCGAAAAATCGTGTTCTTCGTAATGGTCTAAAATAATATGCAGATGATAATATTTAGGATGGTCAAAAGAAATTGTGTCTGATAATGCAGGCACAATGCTCGCTCTACCCAAAAAATCGGTCTGAATATCTTTTTGTTGATTGAGTACAAATTTCGAATGAATCTGAACTTCTGCAATATCTTTGTTCGTTTCGGCATCTACTACTTGTATATTGAGCATCAAATCTTTTTTGGTTTTTTGTGCCAATATAGATAAACTAAAAATAAATAGAGTGCAAAATAAAAATAAATTTTTCATAATTTTTGTTGTTTTTAATTATAACGCAAAGTTACACATAAAATTAAAAAACGAAAGATTTTATTGTTAAAATTTAATCTTTATTTGCCATATTCATAGTTTTGTCAATACCAATTGTAACAAAAGAAAGTACTACTTCTACTGCTTTGTTAATAGGCGTAATAATATCTTTCATTTGTTCCTCAGAAAAATTACTCAATACATAGTCCGCTTGTTGCCCTTTGGCATAATCGTTACCAATACCAAACCTCAATCTTGCGTATTCTTGTGTGCCGATGAGTTGCTCAATACTTGTCAAACCATTGTGTCCGCCTGCTGAACCTTTGCTTTTAAGTCTAATTTTTGCGTGGTCAATCGCCAAATCATCAACAATTACTAATAAATTTTCTTTGGGAATATCCAATTCTTGTAACCAATAATTGACTGCTTTTCCGCTCAAATTCATAAAAGTATTAGGTTTAATAAGATGCAAAGTTCTTCCTTTGTATTTAATTTCAGATTTTTCACATAATCTTGCTGTCTGAAAAGTTGTTTCAAACTTTTCTGCCAATTGGTCTAATACCAAAAAACCGATGTTATGTCTTGTCAATTCGTATTCTAAACCGGGATTTCCAAGCCCTACGATTAAATATTTCATAAATTTTCAACTTCTTTTATTTTTTGAATAATATTGCTGGTAGAAAAGCCATCTACCAAGTCCAATGTTTCTACTTTTCCGCCGTTTGCTATCACAAAATCACTTCCTACAATATTTTTTATTTCATAATCACTTCCTTTGACCAGCATATCGGGGCAAATTTTTTCAATGAGTTGTTCGGGTGTATCTTCTTCAAACAAAACGACCGCATCAACAAATTCCATTGCCGCCAGCATACGCAAACGAGCATATTGAGGAATAATCGGTCTTTTTTGTCCTTTGATGCGTTTGACGGAAGCATCACTATTCAAACCAACGACCAATTTATCGCCTTTTTGTTTGGCTTTTTCCAAATAATCGATATGTCCCAAATGCACAATATCAAAACAACCGTTAGTAAAAACAACTTTTTGGTTATTTTTTTTCCATATTTCTCTCCAATTTAATAAATTTTCGAGGGAAGCAATTTTATTTTTTGTCATTTTATTTAGAATATTATGTTCCTTTGATGTTATGTGGGTGCAATATTAAGATAAAAAAATGATTTTTGCAAATTTTATCATTTCATATTTTGATTTGAAATTGTCATTATTTTTGTGGATAAAAAATAATATTTGTAACTATTTAGGTTATTTTGGTACAAGCGTAGACGCTTGCACCAGTTAATATCTCGTGCAAGCGTCCACGCTTGCACGAAGTTTAGATTTTTTAAAATCTTAATTCATAAACAAAATCTTATAAAGTGTGTTAAATATGTGTTGCTTAGGTTATAAATTCCAAAACCAATTCCATATATGTATATGTTTCAGGTAAAATGTATATTATTTTATCTTCCTATTTTATTTTATAAATTAGTAAAAAGAGCCAAAAAACAAAGAGCATTTGCTCAATTGTTTTGGAATAATTTTTTTAGTGAAAATGAAAAAAATATGATAACCAAACGAAATTGGAGAAGAATAAACGACTATCCTTTTCAGTTTATTGTTTTTTTTGCAGAATGGTGTGCAGATTTACGAGAAAAACCTATTTCTGATAATGAAAGAACTATCATTACTTTGTACGCGGGCGGATTGTGCTTGTATGATGATTTTTTTGATAATGAATTATTAGAAAAACAAGATTTAAAATCTATTTATTTTGGAAAATATATCAATGAAAATAACACGAATGAAATCTATATTTTTAATAAAATTCAACAAGCGTTTATAAAAAAATATGAATTTTCTGAGATTTTTACAGCAGAATTTTTACATTTTTATAATGCACAACTTCAAAGCCAAGCACAATTAAAAAATTTGCTTTCCTCTTCAGAACTCAAAAAAATTAGCTTTGATAAAGGAGGTTTGGCTTTGGTGCTTTCTTGGTTGTTGTTGTTGCCAAATTTTACACAAAAAGAAAGAGATTTTGTGTATGAAGTTGGGGCTTGGTTTCAAATTTTAGACGATATTTTGGATATTGGTACAGACAAAAAAAACAATATCCAAACCTTAGCCACTCATTCGGAAAGTATTGAATATTTAGAAAATTTATTAGCAGAACAAACCAAAATTATCAAAGAATTATTAAAAAATCTACCTTATTCTCCCAAAAAAATAAAACAAACTTTGTATTTTTTAGAAATTATTGGCACATCAGGAAAAGTACATTTGTATAAATTGAAACAAATTGAACAAAAAAAGAAATTAAAATTAAAAGATTTTCATCTCGAAGATTTGGAATGGAAGCAAAATGATAAAAAAAATTTTTGGATTGCGTTCAAATTTTGGATAAAAAAATAATATATTTGCAAAAAAATATTTTAATATGACAATTTCTGTGATTATTCCTACTTATAATGGTGCTTATAAATTACCTAATATTTTAGATGCCTTAGCCAAACAAACCTATCAAAACTTTGAAACAATTGTGATGGTCGATGGCTCAACAGATAACACCATCGAAATATTAGAAAATAAAAAAAATTGGAATTTAAAAAATTTTAAGTTTGTAGTCCAACAAAATGGAGGCAGAGCAAAAGTAAGAAATGCCGCCAGCAAACACGCAACAGGCGAATTGTTAATTTTTTTTGATGATGACACAAGACCTACTCCGACTTATATTCAAAATGTTGTAAAATTTTATGCTCAAAATTTGGAAGCAATTTTAATTGGCAATCACGCACTTTCTTTGGATAAATGTCAAAATGATTTTGATAAATTTAGAGTTCATAATGCAGATAATTGGGTGAAAGATTTTAAACCAAGCCCTTTTTTGATGAAAACACCTGTGATGACTGCCGCAAATTGCTCTATTCCTACGCATATTTTTCAAAAATTAGAAGGTTTTGATAATCATTTGACAGATGCAGAAGATTTTGATATGGCGATGCGGGCTTTTGAGCTAAATATTCCGATTTATTTTGATTTCGATAACATTGCTTGGCATGATGATTTTGTCAGTTGTAAAAAATATATTCAAAGATTAAGACAATACAAACAATCGCATATAGATTTGGAGCGTTTAAAACCTACATTATTGGCAAAATATCCTGTCTATACAACAGCAAAACTCAATTTTTTGAAACGAATTGTGTATGGTTTTTTTGGGAATTTTTTTTGGGTTAAGGTGATAGATAAATTTAATTTTTTACAATTTTTACCCAATGTTTTAAAATACAAAATTTATGATTATGTGATTACGGGCTTAGGTCAGTATTATAAAAATCGTTCGTTATAAAATAAAATTATCATTAAAATAATAAAAAATAAAAGAATATGCAAAGATTATTTTCTGCTTTTACGCCTCAAAATTACACTATTTGGGCAGAAGAAGCCATCAAAGTCGCTAAAATTACGGACTTAAAAACATTATATACTCCTACTTATGAAGGCATTGTTTTAGAACCTTTTTATAATGCAGAAAATCAATCTAAAACAATAGAAACGCCTATCAAAAAAAATAATCAATGGCTTTATTTTGAATATTTATACCTCAATGATTTTGAAAAACTCCAAGCACAATCACAAGAAGCGTTCAAAAAATCAGCAGACGGACTTATTTTTGAAAGCAATATCGATAATGAAGTGCTATTAAAATTGATGACGAACACAAATTTTAAAAATATTGAAGTCAAAAGAAAAAAAAATCAATTAGAAGAAAAATTTTTAACTAAAATTGATACTGCTTTTCCTTGGATAAAAATAATTATTGACACAGAAAATAGTAAAGATTTCAGAGAAAGTATAGAAATAATTAGCCCTTATAAAAATATTGGTGTCAGAATTATCGAGGGAAATTTTTGGGGAAATAAAGGAGCAAATGCGGTTCAAAGTTTAGCGTTTGGGTTATCGGCTTGGGTGGAAAGTTTGGATATTTTCACAGAAAAAAATAATTCAGAAAAAAAAATTTCAAATTGTCAAATTGGTATCAATATCAATGAAAATTATTTTATGGAAATGGCAAAAATACGTGCTTTGCGTATTTTGACCACAAAAATACTCGAAACTTATCACTCAAAAATCGATATAAATATTCTTTCATTGACGCAAAAACAAAATTTAACAAACATAGATGAATACAATAATTTATTACGATTGACAACCGAAGCCATGGCTGGAATTTTGGGTGGCACAGATGGATTATGTATTTTACCTTATCAATTTGACGATAAAATTGAATTTTCTGCTCAAATTTCTCGTAATATTTCACATCTGTTGCGCTTTGAAAGTTATTTAGACAAAGTAACTGATGCCGCAAAAGGCTCCTATTATATCGAAAGCCTGACAACACAACTCACAGAAAAATCTTTTGAATTGTTTTTAACTATAGAAAAAATGGGCGGTTATTCTAATGCTTACTCTTTTATCGAAAGTGAAACAAAAAAAATGCAAGAACAAAAAGAAAAAGATTTTCAAGAGGGGAAAAAAATAGTAGTCGGCGTGAATAAATATCAAAAATAAAAGTAACTATTTAGGTATTTTTGAGGTAGGCGTGTACGTTTGCACCAAAAATATCTACATAAAACAAACAAGCCTATAAAATTTTAAAATCTTATAGGCTTGATTATCAATAAGTTAGCATAAAAAAATTATTCTTTTTGCCCTCTTGTATCAGGTATTGGATAGTCAAATGGTTCAAGGTCTGCTTCTACTTCGTGTCCTAAAATAGTTGCCAAGCACAACGCCAACCAAATTTTTTTACCTTTAAAATCTTGCCCGCCGTTATGTCGCACATAGATATAAGAAAGGTCAATCACTTCATCATAAGGAATAATTACAGAGTTATAATTTTTAGGAAGTAAATTTTCAATTTTAAACACGCCAATAGCCGCACCTTTCAAAACAACTTCATATTTATCAGGATAATCTTCAGATTTTTGGATAGATACTTTTTCTATTTCAACCAAACGCAACAAATCATCTGCCAAAGGATTTGTCAAACAAAAAACAATTACATCGCTTTCATAATCTAAATAACTTTTGACAATTTTTGCTTCTTGTTCCGTAAAATATCTTTTTTGTGTTTGACTAAAGACAATGTTGTTTATAAAAATAAAAAATATAAACAACAATAAAAATTTTAAATTCATATAAGTAGATGGAGTAATTTTATAATTATATATACTTATTTGTGAATAAAAAGTGTTGATTTTCATAATTTTTTTTTTAAATTAAATGATAATTGAGTATTATATAAACAATAACGTTATTTATTGTAATATATTATACATTTTTGTTAAAATATTTATCATTTTTTTGATTTTTTTTTGTTAAATTTTTTCAATATTTTCTAAATAATAATTGGCTTGGGTTAATATTTTTTGTTTTTCTTCGGGTAATGTTTTTTTCCACGTTTGGTACATCATACCAATTCTTGGATTTTTGATTAATTTTTCTGTATTTTTATCATAAAAATTCCAATACAAACTATTGAACGGACAAGCATTTTGACCATATTTTTTCTTTTTATCATACTGACAATTTTTACAATAATTACTCATTTTGTCAATATAATTAGCAGACGAAACATAAGGTTTTGTGCCGACTATTCCGCCGTCTGCAAACTGGCTCATTCCTCTTGTGTTCGTAATTTCTACCCATTCGAGAGCATCAATATAAATTCCTAAATACCAACTATCGACCTCATCAGGGTTAATTCCAGCCAATAACAAAAAATTTCCTGTTATCATCAATCGTTGAATATGATGAGCAAAAGCAAGGTCTAACGATTGGTTAATAGTTTGTTTCAAGCAATTCATTTTTGTCTGCCCCGTCCAAAACCAAGTAGGAATATTTCGTTTGTTTTCAAAAAAATTCAGAGTAGCAAATTCAGGCATTTTTGCCCAATAAATGCCTCGCATATACTCACGCCAACCAATAATTTGCCTCACAAAACCTTCAATTTGTGAATATGTTATCGTATTTTGATTTTTTTTCCAATGTGAAATAGCTTTTTCTACGACTTCCAAAGGCGATAAAAGTTTGATATTCATAGCAAAAGACAACCTCGAATGAAACAAAAAAGGTTCGCCTTCGACCATCGCATCTTCGTAAGTACCAAAATGAATCAAACATTTTTCGACAAAAAATTGACAATAATCAAGGGCTTGTTCTCTATTGATACACCACAAAAATTGAGTTGGATTTTTGAGTTTTCCAATCGTTTTGATATTCATTTTTTGAATCAAATCTACGATTTCGGTAGCATCATTTTGGGGAAGTTTGGGGGTTGGAATTGGATATTTTGCGTCATAACTTTTTCTATTGTCTGCGTCATAGTTCCATTTTCCTGTTTCGGGTTCGTTTCCATTCATCAAAATATTAAATTTTTGTCTAATTTTTCGATAAAAGTTTTCCATTAAAAACATTTTCTTTCCCTCAAACATCTTTTGTAAATCATATTTATCAGTCAAAAAATGTTCAGTAGTATATTTTTTGGAAGTAATAGGCAAAGTTTTAGTAAAAACTTCCAATAATTTTTCTACTCTGTATTCATCAGGCTCTAAATATTCAAAGTGATTAAAAGATTGATTTTCAATCAATTGTAATATATTTTTTTCAAAACTTTGTAGATTATTGGCATCATCTAATTTGAAATAAATAACATTTTTATTTTTATGTTGAGTTAAATGTTGAGCAAAATTTCTCATTGCTAAAAAAAAGCCAATAATTTTTTGGATATGGTGGGTTACATATTCGGTTTCAGGCAAAATTTCCATCAAACAATAAGTAATATTTTCATCATTTTCCAAAAACCAAGAATGATTTTCGTTCAGTTGGTCGCCCAAAATTAGACGTAATTTTTTTTCTTTGTTATCCATTCAACATCTCTAAAAACTCGTTTTGTAAATCTTTTCCTTTGTTATCAAAATACCATTTGTGTACCGTTTCAATTATTTCTTCTTTGGGCATATTTTTATTTTTGAAATCGATAAATTGATTTTGTAAAGTTTGTGGGCGCGGTCCCCAATGGTTCAAAAGATTAAGATTTTCGTCTAATCTGATTAATTTTGGGATAGATTTTCCTCCGTTTGTCAAAAATTGGTTCATAATTTCTGGGTTTTCATCACGCAATAAAAATTTGATAGTAATATTTTCAGCATATTCGACTATTTTTATCAAAAAAGGAATATTTTGTGCTGCATCTCCGCACCAAGATTCAGTCAAAACCAACCAATATTCTTTTTTAGAATAATTTTTTAGTTTTTCAATCAAATTATTTTCAATGATAGCCGTCTTGTCCCATCTGCTCATTCTTTTGACGTTTAAGCGTGTGTATTCTGTGAGTTCGGGTGTTTGTTCGAGTCCTGTGGTTTTTCCTTCGGCTAATAATTCATCAGTTAATTTTCTGTATTCAGCATAAGAATACGCATTTTCTATCAGTTCTTTTGTAAACATTTTTAATTTTAATTTTATAAATCCATAAAACCATTCCACCAGCCTTTGTCAATTTTTGCACCTAATTTTTCATAAAATTTGATAGCAGGTGTATTCCAATCTAAAACCTGCCAAGTAATTCTGGCACAATTTGTATTTTTTGCGTATTGAATTAAAACATCAAAAAATGCTTCTCCAATTCCCAAACGTCTATATTCAGGCATTATATATAAGTCCTCTAAATACAAAACTCGTCCTTTCCAAGTCGAATATCTATAATAATAAATAGCCATTCCGACTATTTTATTATCTATTTCTGCAACATATCCACCGAAAATTGGGTTTTCTCCAAAGCCATCTTCCAACATTTTTTGTGTAGTGTTTGTAACTTCTTGAGGTGCTTTTTCGTATTCCGCCAATTCTTTGATAAGTCGTAACAAATCTGGAATATGTTTTTTTTCTATTTTTTTGATGTCAAAATTTATCATTTTTTTATTTTGAGAATATATTATTTTGGTTCTACTAAGATTTATACGATTTTTTTTATTGAGAACTGTAGCACACACTTGTAGTGTGTTTCCACACACTAAAAGTGTGTGCTACAATTTTTATTTTCCATATAAATCTTAGTAGAACCATTATTTTTTTAATCATCGAGCCATTCAGTGTCTTTTTTTTCTCTGAGTGTTCCATCTTTTCTTTTGTGTCTTTGGTTATTTTGTCGTTGCATTTCAGCAATTCTGATATTCAAACTTTTAAATTCGTAACTAATATCGGCTAATCTTTGTTGTATCAAAAACATTTCGTCGTGGATTGTAACGTGTTCAGATTCTTTTCTTTTGATAATATCTTTATGATTTTGTTCTTCTTTTACTTCTTCTATGCCATTGATAATTACCCCGATTAACATATTGAGAATAATCATTGCTCCCGTAAAAATAAAAGAAACAAAAAATAATGCCGCTAAAACAGGCTGTGGTTGTGGATTCTTGCAGAGTGCTGAGCCTTCATAACTAATTTTATCACAACCATACATATTAACGTACATAATATCCGCCCAGTCTTCCAAAGTTACGGCACGAAATAAACTCAACATCGATATATGCAAAGTGCCAAAATGAAAAGGGTCATTTTGTCCAAAAAGTGTAGTGCCTGCACACGCATAAATATAAAAATGCAACACTAATAAAACAAAAACATAAATCATAGACGGAATTGCCTTCAACAAAGAACTAACTATTAACCTTAGTTGAGGAAAAAACGTTATCACGCGCAACACACGCAAAAGGCGTATCATACGTGCCGCTGTGATAAATTTTGCATTGATAGGTAAAAAATAAACAACGACCACAAAAAAATCTATCAAATTCCAACCATCTTTAAAATAATTCCAAGGTTTTTTGCCCTCAGCCATAATTTTTAAAATAATTTCGATAAGAAAAACTAACATAATTGTTCTATCCAAAATAGTTATAAAATTACTCAAGCCTGTGTCATAAGTTTCCAAACCTACTAAAATACTTGCCAGAAGAATAACAAGTAACATAAAATTTTGAAAAAAAGAACTATTAACTATTCTTCGGGAACGATAAGATAAATTCGTTGTCATTTAGATTTTTTGAATTATAACAATATTTTAAAACTGATTAAACCACGCAAATATTTTAGTTAAAAATTCGTGCCAAATTGGTGGATAAACTGCCACCGTAAATAAAAATCCAAAGATTGCACCCATAAAATGCGCCCCATGATCTACATTATCCTGCCCACGATTTGCCATAAAAGTAGAATAAAGCAAATATAAAACCGCAAATATAAAACCGGGAATGAATACAGGTATAAAAATTATCCCAATGCCTTGCAAAGGATTAAACATTATCATCGAAAAAACTATCGCAGAAACCGCACCCGAAGCACCCAAAGCCGCATAATGAGGAGAATCTTGATATTTATACAAAGATAATAAATTAGCAAACACAATTCCAAAAAGATATAAAACTGCATACAAAAAAATTCCTAATTCGAAACCAAATAAATCAGCAAATTTTAGTTCTAAATATTTTCCAAAAATAAACAAAACATACATATTAATAAGCAGATGAAGATAACCTTGATGGATAAATCCACCAGTGATTATTCTGTAATATTCTTTTCTATGTTTGATTAAATAAGGCGAAACCAACCATTTACTTTTGTAATATGGTTTTTCTTCTGCCAAATAAGACATCATGGCTGAAATCAAAATTAGTCCCAAAGTGATAGGATTTTCCATTTTTTTTGTTTATTTTTTTAATTTATTTTATTTTTTTTAACTGTTAATTTTATGTTATGATTTTTTTTAATTTTTTTTTATAAAAATAACATATAAAATTTGCTTTTTTCATTCAAAGAATATAATTTTATATCGTTAAAATCAATAAACACAAAATTTTCTTATTTTCTAAAACTTTTATTCCCCCTTAACAAACGATGAAAGACGATAAACTCAATGTAGGTAACAAGCGTTATAATTACACTTCAAATTTGTTAATCAAATCTGAAAATTATATCTTTGATGATATCCGAAAAGGAATCATTGGTTCTGGTAACGTTGATAATGATATTGCTCAAAGCATTTCAAGTATTCAAGAATTACGCAAAAGATATAGCGATCGTGCTTTACGTTTTAGTGTGTATGATTAAAATATTGTATCACACTGACAATTAAAACTAAGTTTTAAATCTTTCTAAGAAAAAATAATTTTACTTTTTTTTGGAAAGATTTATTTATTCTGGTGGCATATAAGTTGTATCATAAAACTCCACCATAAAATCACATTGCAAAATTGATGAAAAAAAAGCAAAAAAGATAATTTTTTTTTAATTTTTTTATTGATTTTTATCAAATTGAACTTATTTTGATTTTTATAAAAAAATTATTGTATTATTTTTGACTTCTTTTTTTTAATAAAACAACAACTTATTTATAAAAAAATACGTTAAAACTATTGGTGTGTTTCACCTATAAAAAAAGTAAAATTATGGCATATTCGTTTAGAGTTGGTACATTTAATGTGCTAAATCTCATCTTACCAAATCAAATTTATTATGGTAAAGAAAAATATACACAAGAACAATACGATAAAAAAATTGCTTGGATAGCACAACAATTAGACAATATGCAAGTAGATATTGTCGGTTTTCAAGAAGTTTTTAGTGAAGAAGCCTTAAAAGATGTACTTCAAAAAACACAAAATCTAAAAAACGCACATATTTTTGTCGCTAAAAATTCTGAAAACGATAAGCCCTCTGTGGCAGTTGTTTCTCGTTTTCCAATCACAAACACACAAAGTCATCTTCAATTAGAAGTCCCTGTGGCTTTGGAAGGAATGGAAGCAATGCCCGTAGAAAAATTTACACGACCAATTTTAGAAGTAGAAATTGAGGTCAAAGAAGGTAAAAAAATTAATTTTTATGTGGCACATCTCAAATCTAAAAGACCTATTTTGTTAGAATCAGAATCGAGAGATAATCCATTAGACCAAGCAAAAGGAGAAGCTCGCTCTTTGCTTTGTCGTATCAATGAAGCCGTTAATTTAAGAGCAATTTTATTAAAAAAATTAAAAGATAGAGATTTGCCCCTTATTTTAGTTGGTGATTTGAACGATACAACGACCGCAGTTACAACCCAAATTATCTCAGGAAATCCACCTTTTAGAAAATGGCCAATGGAAGTTAAGAAAAATATTTGGGACGTAGTTTTGTATCACGTCAAAAATTTACAAGCCCGAAAAAGTATGCAAGATATGTATTATACGCATATACACAACGGACATTACGAAAGCCTTGACCATATTTTAGTGAGCCAAGAATTTGTAAGTGAAAATAAAAATGGTGATTGGGTAGTTGAATATGTAAGAGTTTTCAATGACCATTTAGTCGACGGAACGCTCTCAGACGACGAAGTAAATTATTGGCAATCAGACCACGCACAAGTGGTGGCGATTATCGAGGAGAAATTTAGAGAAAATCATCATCATTAAAAATAAAAATTGACAACAGAATTTTTTGTTGTCAATTTTTTCTATATTTCAAAATTTTTATCATTTCTTAAATTTTTCTTTTGAGATTGAATTCTTTTTTCGAGGAATCTTTTGGCTATTGCTTCTTTTGAAGGTTTATTTTCTTTACGAATTTTTGGTTTTTCAAAACTTTTTTCTATGAGTTGATAAAATTTTTTGATAACTTTTTCTTTATTTTGCAATTGTGTGCGAGCAGTTTGAGAAAATACTTGTAAAAATCCTTCTTGATTGATTTTATTATTTAATTTTTCTTTGATTAAAATTTTTTCTTCTTCTGTCAAAACCAAAGAATTATCCACGTGAAATCTTAACTCGACTTTTGTTTCGACTTTATTAACATTTTGTCCGCCTGCTCCGCCGCTTCTTGAAGTATGTAATGTATATTCTTTTGAAAAATCTTTATTCATTTTTTTGTAGATTGATTATTTGTTATAACTTTGTAAATATTTTAAAGTTTCAAAAAATGATTATTTTTACTCCCAAGTGGTCTTAAAGTTACGTTAAGACCTATCAAAATAACTACAAATACAAACGTATTTTCTGCTTATTCGATAACAAAAAAATATAATTATTTGTTCAAATGCAATAGAAAATAACATTATTCTCAAGCGTAACTCTTGAAATTTGATAGGTTTTAACGTAACGCTAAGATTAGTTGGACAAAAAGTGCAGAACCAAAATCATAAAATAAATTTAGATTTTACTGCACTTTTTCGATACACAAATAGAGGCTCAAAAATATTTACACAAAATAATCTTCTTTCATTTTTACGCTTAAAAAATCATTTTTTTCTAAACGATTGCGTAAAAGTTGTATTTTTGGTAATTCATATTCACAAAAATAATGAAATGAAAATATTTTTCCTTGTTTAAAATTTATATCTTTGTGATTTTGAACAGCAATAAATTGTTTTAATAACTGCCAACCTACCGCCAAAATACCCACTAATTCTAAGTATAAAGTGGCATCAGACAAGGCTTTTTCGATGTCATATTTTTCAATTTTTTCTTGTAAATCCTTAGTAATAGACGCAAAAATATATACATTTCTTGAAAATTCTCCGACCTGCATTTGTAATAATTCAATATTTTCTGCTTCATTAACCGTATCATATAATTCTCTCAAAAAATATTTAAACGCTTTTCCATTTTTTAAATTTACTTTTCTACCCAACAAATCAATGCCATGAATGCCTGTTGTGCCTTCGTGAATTGGGTGAATACGGCTTTCTCTAAAATATTGCTCAACATTAAAATCTCTACAATAACCCGCACCTCCTAAAATCTGCACTGCTGTACTTGTAGTCAAAATTCCCATTTCAGAAGGATAAGATTTGGCAACGGGAGTTAAAAAATCTAATAACAACGCAAATTTTTCTTTTTCTTCAGGTTTAGTAGCCGTTTTTTCTTTGTCTGCATATAAAGCACATTGCAAAAGCAAGCCCAAACTACCATCAATAATTGATTTTTGAAACAATAACATACGTTTTACGTCTGCGTGTTCGATGATATTGACTTGTTTTTGTGCGATGTCTTTGTTTTCAATTTTTCTGCCTTGTGGTCTTTCTTTGGCATATTTCAAAGAATCATAATAAGCCGCAGAGGCAATTCCGACTGCATTCATACCTACTCCGATGCGTGCTTCGTTCATCATTTGAAACATATAAGACAAACCTTTGTGTTCTTCTCCCACCAAATATCCCACGCAATTATCATTGCTTCCGATAGATAAATGTGCAATGGGCGCACCTTTGTATCCCATTTTATGAAAAATTCCTGCCGTAATGACATCATTGTTTTCTAATTGATTGTCATTTGTCATTCTTTTTTGTGGTACAATAAACAACGAAATACCTTTCACACCCGCAGGCGCACCTTTGATGCGTGCCAACATCAAATGAACAATATTATCACAGGCATTATGGTCGCCTGCGGAAATATAAATTTTTTGTCCTTTGATTTGATACGTGCCGTTTTCTGATGGAGTTGCAGTAGTAATAATATCAGACAAAGAACTGCCTGCGTCAGGCTCGGTCAATGCCATTGTTCCTTGCCATTCTCCCGAAAACATTTTTGGTAAGTATATTTTTTTCAGAGATTCATTGGCAAATGTATTGATTAGATTAGCGGCACCTGCAGTCAAAAAAGGAAAAACACTCATTGAATAATTGGCGGCATTAAAAATATATCCACAAGCGTTATTAATAATAGCAGGAAGTTGCATTCCTCCATCTTTTTCAGAAAATCCAGCCGAAATCCAGCCACCTTCTCCACAGGCTTTGATAAAATCTTTTACTTTTTCGTGAACAATAATTTTTCCATTGACTAATTGTGGTTCATTTGCGTCCATATCGCGATTATAAGGTCGCATTAGTTTATCGCCCATTTCCAAAGCACTTGATAACATCAAATCAAAATCTTCTTGGGTGTGGCTCGAAAAAATAGTATTTTTTGTTAATAAATGTGCTTGATGTACGTCATATAACAAAAATTGTAAATTTTGAAGGCTAATATATTTTTCCATGATGGATAGTTTTATGTTTTAAGAATTTATGCACAAAAATCGTTCTTTTTTGCAAATATTATTTTTTTATGAAAAAAATAATTTATCTTTGCATTTTCAATAAAAATAATGAAGTAAAAAATAATGAAGTAAAAAACAATGAAGTACAAAACAATGTTACAAAAAAAAATAATTTTAATCTTATTGATGTGTTGTTTTTATCATCAAATTACCTACACACAACAAATACTTACTTTTGAGGAAGCAGAGAAAAAAGAAGGTACTGAAAAAATATTATTACAAAAAATATTAGATGATTATTTTTCTGTCAATGATTCTACAAAAAAAGCTATATTCCACGAAAATATGGCTGAACAAAGAAAGTTTGAAAAATATGTTTCAAGAAATTTTTTTAGCGAATTTAAAAAAAAAGTGGATAAAGAAAATTTAACAAAACAAATAAAAAGTGGTTTTGAATTTGATTATGTTTTGTTTTTCAATGAAAAAGGAGTTTTAGATTATTTGTTGTATTCTATTGAGCCACAATCTTCAAACTATAAATTGAGTAAACAAAACAAAAAAATATTTCATGATTTTGTTGCTAATTTTGTCAAAAATTATGAAACAGGCGTTACTACTCTTAAAAAATATAAAATTTATCAGACATATATACAAAAATATACACAAGAAAAAAAATAGAAAGATAGTTACTTATTTTGGTGCAAGCGTGGACGCTTGCACCAGTTAATATCTCGTGCAAACGTCCACGCTTGCACGAAATTCAAAATAATAATTTTATTAACCAACCTAAATAGTTACCTTTTTTGAACCATTGTTATCTCAAACTTACGTGTTATGGGTAAGAAAAAATAAATAATAAGTAAAAAAATCAAAAAAAAATTGGTTTATATATTATTTTCATTTATCTTTGTTGTGAAAAAGTCAAGGGGTTTTCGTCTTAAAAATTAAAACATTAAATAAAAAAGATTGCCTATAAAAAAGCAACCTTTTGTTTTTTTGAATAAGAAATAATTTAAGTTTATGAACTAAAACAAACCTTCATGATGCGTAAATGTTCTGAGGAATTGAATTTGTTGTAACACCATTGACGCAGGCTTTCGATTTCGTCAGCCGAAGGGAGATAAGAATGTATAGATTTTCTCAACTCTTTTTCAAACACCACCAAGTCAAAACTGACTTTTTCTAAAATCATTTTTACGTATTCGAGCATATTTTTTTAATAATTGTTTTTTTTAAAAGGTCTATATTTTTAAGAAAAGTTTAAATTTCATTAACAAAATTTAACTTATCTAAGATAATTTAAGACAAAACTAAGATTTTTTTTTGATATGAACAAATATTTTCTCATATTTTTTTTATTTTTTTCAAAAATATTTTTGTTTGCTCAAGTACACATTGAAATAAGTAAAACTAAAATTGCTTTGAACGAACCTTTTTTTATTCAAATTGAAAGCATCAGCGAACCTATCAAATCTTATTCGGCTTTCCCCGAAATTAATGGATTTAAAAAATTAAAAAACACACAAAACGCAGAGGTTACAAGCGAAGGACTTAAAAAATATGTCATTATTCAAACGTATCACCCAAAAACCAAAGGAAATTTTGAACTGCCAATTTTTCAGATGAAAATAAATGATTTTACCAAAAAATCAGAATCTTATACCATCATTGTTACTTCAAAGGATAAAAAAAAGCCAGATTTGGAAGATATTGATGAAAGCGAAGAAATTAAAATCACAGAATATAATGTAAATGCAGAAGCATTTTTAGGGCTTAATATTGATAAAAACGAAATATTTGTTGGTGAAAGTGTTTATGTATATTTGGCTTTGTATATTTCCAAAGAAAATTCTGCTCCAATGAAATTTATCGAATTGGAAAAACAATTGGAAAATATTGCCAAACAATTAAAACCTACTAACGCGTGGGAAGAAAATTTTGATATTACTAATATCGAAGCCACCGTAGTTTTTATCAATGGAAAAGAATACGAGCAACGAAAAATTTTTGAAACTATTTATTTTCCATTGAATAAAAATAATTTTTATTTTCCTGCCTTGTCGGTAAAAGTTTGGACGAAAAACAAAATTTTATCCACAGAAACTGAGGAAGAAAAAAATAATTTTGATAATCCTAACAAAAGAATCGAAAAAATATTTACTTCTACTCCCAAAACTATCAAAGTAAAAGAACTTCCACCGCATCCGTTGCGCGAGCGTGTGGCGGTCGGGCAGTTTTCAATTTCAGAAGATTATTATGAATTAAAGGCACAAACAGGGCAAAGCACCAAATATTATTTTAGAATTTCGGGAGAAGGTAATTTAATGGCTTTTTCAGAGCCAAATCTTGTTTCGCCACGCGGGTTAGAGTTTTATCCGCCAACTTTACAACAATATATCGTTAGAGGCAATGGAAAAGTGAGTGGAAATGTGGCTTTTGAATACAATGTATTACCCAAACAAGCAGGAAAATATTATTTTGAAGATTATTTTCAATGGATTTATTTTAACGCCACAACTTTAAAATATGATACATTAAAACCAAAAATTACTTGGCAAGTTTCGGGTGTCAATTGGCAAGACAAAGCAATTTCGAGTACACAAAAAGATTTTTATTCTCGGATTAGTCAAGAAAAAAATAATTTTTTAGATGATATATTTAGAAAAAATTGGCAATTGATACTACAAATACTTATTATTGGTATATTTGTAGGCGTTTTATTTTTAGCGTTGAGAGGTTTTTTTTAGTTTTTTTTTTCCAAAAAAAGTACCCCCAAATTTATATCTTATTTTTGAATTTCGATAATTCTATGATTATCAAAATAATCTTTATGCAAAATAATGTTCGAAAAAGATTGTTTTTGAAAAACATTGATAGTTTCTTGGGGTAAATTCTGGTTAATTTCTATCAAAATATTTCCTTTTTCGGCTAAATACAAATTTCCCCAATTGGCTATGGCTTCATAAAAAACCAAAGCGTTGTTATCTGGCACAAAAAGAGCCAAATGTGGTTCATAATCTAATACATTTTTAGACATTTCTGTTTTTTCTTTTTCACAAATATAAGGTGGATTGCTGACGATAATATCAAATTTTTTTTGAAAATCTTTGATTTTTTGCATATCCAAACATTCAAAATGAATATTTTTTGTTTGATGAATCTGTGCATTTTTTTTGGCTACATCTAAGGCTTTTTCTGAAATATCAATCGCAAAAACATCAGCATTTGGATATAACAATGCCAAACTAATCGCCAAACAACCACTGCCTGTTCCTAAATCTAAAATAGTTAATTTTTGGTCTTTGAGTGGATATTTTGCTATTATTTTTTCGATAATAATTTCGGTTTCTGGTCTTGGAATCAATACATTTTCATTGACAAAAAAAATATGCTTATAAAAATAAGATTCTTGTAAAAAATATTGAATTGGATAATAATTTAACATTTTTTCGATAAACATTTTCCATTTTTTTGTTGTTTTTATAGAAACATCAGATAAAATTTGTACCTTTGTAACCTGAAAAATAGATTCCATTCCCCAATAAATAATATTATTAATTTCTTCGGGGCTATATATATCTAATTTTTCTAAGAATATTTTTTTAGTTTCTTTAAAAACTATTTGTGTTTTTGTAAAATTATTTTCCATAAAATTCGTTATTGAACTTAAAAGTACAAAATTATGAAAAAATACGCATATTTGTTATCAATCGTTGGATTTATTTTTAATACTTATACATTTACTTCGTGTGTGAGTGCTAAAAAATATCAAGAGTTGGAGGCTAATCATCAAAAGACGATTATCGAAGAAAAAGCTGCTAAAAATCAATTAGATAGAGAAAAAGCGGCATTGGAACAAAAAGAAAGAGAAATTATTGCGCTCAAAGCAGAAAACAATAAATTGACGGAAGAAGTAATCAATCGTGCTTCGGCTGGCTCAAACGACATTCAAAAACTTCAAAAAAAATCAAAAAATTTGAGTGATAGTTTAGAATTACAAAAAAATAATATACAAGAACTCAAAAATATTTGGGAAAATAAACACGATAGCCTCGAATATGTCAATAATCAACTCAAAGATGACATCAAAAACTTAAAAAATACACACGCAAACAAAGTCGCGGAGTTGCAAGCACTTATCGAGAAAGGTTTACAAAAACAAAATGAGCAAACCATTGCCTTAAAAGTGGCTGATGACGAAAAAAAAGCAGTAGAATCCGAAGTGCTGAAATTAAAAGAGGAAATACAAAAACACGAAATTAATCTAAAACCTGAGGAAAATGTAAACAAAACCAACAATGAATTGGGCAAAGATTTGGCGTATTATTTTTTAGGATATGAAGCCAAAAATGCAAGAGTTTTTAATGAAAACGGAAATTATGTAGTTGAAATTGATGAGCCTTTTTTATTTGGTATTAATGGAAAAATTGGTGAAAAAGGAGCCATTATTTTAGATAATATCAAAAATATTATCAAAAAATACGAACAAGATAAAACAAATTTGCTTGTCGAAACCACAGGCACAGGCGCAGAAGATAGACCTCAAAAAGCAGAATTAGTCCGAAAATATTTGGCTGATGGTGGGCTTAATACTTCTTCTTCACCCAAAAACTTTGCCCCAATTGCTTTTGATACATCAAAAGAAAATACAAAAAAAACAAAAATTTATATCAAAATAATCTAAAATTATGAACAAAAAAATCGGCTTAATACTCTTACTTTGGTGTTCTTTATTTATCCTAAAAGCAAATTATATTTTAGTATATATGGATAAAGAACAAAAGGAGCATCTCAAAGCGTACGGAATTGCTTATTGGGTCTTACAAAAAAATATTGAAGTAGATTGGTTACTCAATTATAGAGGTGGAAGTTTTATGTTTAAATATGCAAAAATTTTAGAGCAAGAACTTATCATCAGAAAAGTATCTTATTCTGTCATTTCTGCGGGACAATCTTCTACTATTTTGCAAGAAATAAGTGGAACAGACTCAAATATGGACGCTGTTCGTTTGGATAAAGTGCCAAAAGTGGCGGTTTATTCTCCTAAATCAAAACAACCTTGGGACGATGCAGTGATGTTGGTAATGACTTATGCTGAAATTCCTTATGATTTGATTTTTGATGATGAAGTAATGAAAGGCGATTTAGCAAAATACGATTGGTTGCATTTGCATCACGAAGATTTTACGGGGCAATATGGAAAATTTTATGCACAATATCGAAACCAACCTTGGTACATTGCTCAGCAAAAAGAGTTTGAAGAATGTGCAAAAAGACATAAATTTAAAAAAGTTTCTGAATTAAAATTAGCAGTTGTTAAAAAAATTAGAGAATATTGTGCAGGTGGCGGATTTTTATTTGCTATGTGTTCTGCCGCAGATACGTATGATATTGCCTTAGCGGCTGACGGCGTAGATATATGCGAGAGTATGTATGATGGCGATGGAGCAGACCAACAAGCCAATCGTAAGTTAAGTTTTAAAAATACTTTTGCTTTTCAAGATTTTCAAATCAGTATGAATCCTTATGAATATGAATATTCAAACATTGATAATCAACCTTTTGAACGTGGAAACACCACCGAAAGCAATGATGTTTTTACATTATTTCAATTTTCTGCTAAATGGGATCCAATTCCGACAATGCTTACACAATGCCACGAATATATTATCAAAGGTTTTATGGGACAAACTACTGCATTTAAGAAAAAATTGATAAAATCTGAAGTAATTGTGATGGGAGAAACCAAAAAAATAGATGAAGCAAGGTACATTCATGGCACTTTTGGAAAAGGAACTTGGACTTTTTATGGCGGACACGACCCCGAAGATTATCAACATTTTGTAGGAGAAGAACCCACAGATTTGAAATTACACCCCACTTCACCGGGATATAGATTGATTTTAAATAATATTTTATTTCCTGCGGCTAAGAAAAAGAAACAAAAAACATAAAAATTAAAATGGGTTATTATTTAGTTTTAGACCTCGAAATGTCAGGAACAGATGTTGAATGGCACGAAATCATACAAATTGGGGCAGTTTTATACAATGAAAAATGGGAAGAGTTAGGGCAATTTTTAGACAATGTGTATCCTCAAAATAGAGAAGCTTTTTCTGCCTCTGCCGAAAAAGTACATGGCTTGAGTTGGGAAGATTTACAAGATGCGCCTATGTTACACGAAATTTTGCCCGAATTAGAAGATTGGATTGTGGAAAAAGTTGGTATCAGAAAACCTACTCAGGCACAAAAAGAAGGTACTTTGCGTAGTGTAATGATTTGCGGACAAAGTGTGATTACAGATATTAATTTTTTAAAATTTGCTTATAAAAAAGAAAAATTAAAATGGACTTACTCCAATACTTTGATTGATTTACATACCTTGTCTTATTTTGTGTTTGAAATTTTTAAACAAAACCAAATGGAAACGCCCAAAGGAAGAAGTCTTGGAAAGATTGCCGAATTTTTTGGCTTCACAAGAGAAGATTCTTTGCATAATGCCTTAGAAGATGCCGTTTTGACAGGAAAATGTTTCAAAAAAATAATGGAATACACTCAAAAACTCAAAATTGTATAAATAATATGACAAAAATAGAAACAGGCGACCTCCATACGCATATTTTTTCGTTCTCACAACAAGAGGTAAAACAATTTGCTACCCTCACAGGTGATACAAATCCATTACATTTGGACGAAGAGTTTGCCGCCCAAACTCAATTCAAAAAACCAATTATACATGGAATGTTGAGTGCAAGTGTGATTTCAAAAATCTTAGGAACAGAATTTCCGGGTGGCGGTAGTGTATATTTGCAACAAAGCATAGAATTTTTAAGACCAATGTATGTCGATAAACAATATGAGTTAAGATTAGTAATCAAAGAAATATATACTTCAAATCATTCTGCGATTGTCGAAACAACTATCAAAGATATTGCGTCCAAAAAAATGACTATCAGAGGCGAAGCAATGATTATGAATGAAGAATATTTTTAAACGTAATCGTTTGTCTATTTTTCTTACTTATGTAATAAAAAAGCAATATTTTTTGTAAATTAAATATTTGGGCTTTTTTTTGTTTATAGATAAAATTATTAATTACCTTTGCAAATCAGTACAAAAATTTTCTTATGAAATTTATTTATTATGATTTTTTTTTCGTTTTTTTTGGAATTAAAACAAGTAAGATAACATTTTCACAAAAAAATTAAGTGTATTTTCAAATCAACTATTTTTAAAAAATATGGCACAAAAAATTTCCGAAGAGATATTAAAAGAAAGATTAGAAACAATAAACATAAACACTGATAAGGGGTTAGGGTACGTTTTGTATGGGTTGGCAGTAGTAGTTTTTATTTTTGGTTCTATTTATGCGAAGCCGATTTTAGCTTTATTGGGTTCTTTGATTTTTCTTTTGTTGTATTGGGTAGGGATTTTTTTTGTTGCTAAAAGAACTACACGAAATATTCTTGTTACCTTATCTTTTGGTATTGGTATGATGTTTTTGATTGCTTGTTCTAATGGCATCACAGAAATTAGATATGCTTTTTTTATTCTAATATTTTTATTGACATTATACCATAATATAAGTTTAATGCACTTTGCGATGAGCATTGCTTATTTATTTGTAATTATTTGTTATACGATTGCTTTTGATAAACAAAATCCGTTTTATGAAATTATTACCACTTATCTTTTAGAAAAACAAGCAGTAACCGTAGAGCGTTTTGTGATAGCAGTGGTAATTATCCTTGCTACGCATTTACTTTCTTTATTTCTTACTTATTTATACAAAGAAAGAACACATAAGCAAATTTATAACGCTATTTATCAAGACCAGCAACTTAAATTTTTGTCTGCCAATCAAGATTTTGCTGATGAAATTGCGGCGGGAAAATTCGAAACTGTTTATCAAATAGAAGAAGGTGATATATTGGGACAATCTTTGGTCAATATGCGTGATAATCTCAAAAATGCGACTGAAAGAGATATTCAAGAAAAATTTGTGAGCAATGGAATTAGTGAAATCAGTGAAATTTTAAGAAAAAATAGCAATAATTTAGAATTATTAGGTGATATTTTGTTAAGTAAAATTATTAATTATCTGGGTGCTTCGCAAGGAAGTTTTTATGTAGTAGAAAAACAAGGAGAAAACCAAGAGGTTTTATTGAGAATGATTGCTTGTTATGCCTATAGCCGAAAAAAATTTATCAATTCTACCTTAGATGAAGGCGAAGGCTTGGTGGGGCAATGTTATTTAGAAAAAAAAATTATTTATCATACAAAAATTTCTCCACAATATTTCAAAATTAGGTCAAGTTTAGGAGAAATATTACCCTCTACTTTGATTGTTACGCCTTTGATGGCAAGCCAAAGCGTAGTGGGAGTTTTAGAAATTGCTTCTTTAAATCCACTGCAAGACTATCAAAGAAAATTTTTAGAAAAAGTAAGCGAAGATATTGCTATCACACTTATTTCTGTGAAAGCCAATGAAGAAACTAAAAAATTATACCAACAATCAAGATTAGCCGCCGAAGAATTGCAGGCAAGAGAAGAAGAAATGCGACAAAATGTAGAAGAATTAGCCGCCACACAAGAGGAAATGAAAAAAACGCAGGCTTATTTGGAACAGACAAAATTAAAATCGGAGGCGTTTATTCAAGGCTCTTCGAGTGGTATTATTTCTTTTAACGAAAACGGAATTATTGATGAATATAACAATTCTTTTTTAAATACGTTTCAATATGAAAAAGAAAATATGAAAAATATAAATATTATTACTTTTTTGCCTGATATAAATATTTTTGATTTTGATAAACACATAAAAAAAACATTGTTTACACAAGGTAGAAAAAAAAATGGAGGATTTATTAACCTAAGAATGTACGTCAATAAAGCCGATATCGGAGGAAAAAAAATGTATTTGGCTTATATCAGAGATATTACAGAAGATAAGCAAAAAGAAAATGATTATACTTCAAAAATTAAACAATTGGAAGAACAAATCAAACAATTAACAAATAATGAATAAATAATTTTACTTTTATATACAATTTACGAATATAATTATGTTTTATATATTATAAACTCAAAAAAATAAAATAGACTTCTTTTTATTCTTTTTATTCTTTTTATTTTCAAATAAAAAAAGAAAAATAATATTTTTTAGAAGCCTAATAAAAAATAATGAGCGTATATAATTTACAAATTAAAAAAAAATATGAAAAATAAATTTTCTTGGTTATTGGTTATTTTTTACTGCCTTTTATCTATCACAAAAGCACAAGAACTACCTAAAAACCTTATTGATAAGAAAAAAATATATACACTTACACAAGACGAAGTTGTGGCTCAAAATGAAAATTCTCTCGGTATTTATCAAGATGAATTAGGATATATCGTTGTAACGGCAGATGTAAAGAAATTTACCCGAAATTATCATATTTTTGAGAGAGTTTATGGACCTTTTGATAGAAGATTAGTAGAAAAACCAACTTTTAATTTAAGCTCTTGGGGGTTTATCGATTCGATAGGTGATACAAGTGTCGTTATTTTGAATGGCAAACAAATTGGTAATTTTCTAATTCCAGAATACCCAATCACACTCAAAATTGCTAAAAAAACTTGGGCTTATGCCGTTATCAATCAAGCCGAAGGAACAAACAGAGTAATAATCAATGGAAAATCACACGGACCTTATGCAGATATTATTGATTATTATTTGAGTGCTGACGGAGGACGATGGGCATTGGCTTATGCAACGAAGCCCGAAGAATGTTATGTCGAATTTTCATCTGGCACAAAATTAGGTCCTTACAAAACCATACATTCTTTTGCTTTTATAGAAGGACAAGGAAATAGATGGGTAATTTTGGCAGAAAAACAAGGAAATGTTCCTATTATGCAAAACGGAAAAGAAATCAATAGCTTTATAGTTGTTACGCACAATGGAGAAGTAGGTACTTATCAACAAGAAAAATTAGATACGCCCGAATTTGACTTTAAAAATATGATACAAAGAGGTACAAATTATGGTTTGAGTGTAGTGAAAGACGATAAATTTTATTATTTGGGGAATGACAAACTTTATGGACCTTATCAAAAACAAGTGCAAAATATTGATATGGGAGAAGAATATAACAAATTTAATTATATTGATAAATCTACCAAAACATTGCATTTTACAGGAGAGGGTGTTTTTTCGCGAAACGTAGAAAGATATGCAGTGAGCGAAAGCAGAAAAACAATTGCAATCATTAAAAACGCAGGCAACAATAAAGATTCATTGTTTATCAATGATAAATATTTTAAAGGAGTTTTTAATAAAATTATTTCCATAAAGTTTGCACCCAAAAGTGAAGAATGGGCAATTACTTGCGAAAACCCTGATAAAACTATTTCATTGCATTTTTCAAACCAATCTGTTTTTGGTCCTTTTGATGCTGATGTTTCTATCAATCCTACTTATTTAATCTTAGGGCAGGGAGCAAATCATTGGGCTTTTTATTACACAGAAAATAAAACAGGAGAACTTCGATTATTCTTGGATAATAAAAAATACGGAGGAGAAAAAGTAAGTTTTTTGGGTACAATGGCAATTACCAAAGAAAATAACAAAGAATATTTTTCGTGGTTTACTTTGGAAGATAAAAAACACGTTTATTTGAATAGATTAGTATTAGAATAAAAAAATGATAAGGTTTTAAAAAATATAAAGCCTCAAAAATTCAACTAATTTTTTTTGATAAAAAAAGAATATCAAAATATTTTTTTTTGATATTCTTTTTTTTCACAATGTTTCAAAAAAATAATTGGTAGTGCTGTTAATGTAATACTTCGCCCCTGCTTGTGTCCCACAAGCAGTAGTCGTTGGTATAAGACTCGTTTGTTACAATATTCGCTTGTGGGACACAAGCGAGGGCTTAAAACAGATATTTCGCCATTTTAATTAATATACGAAAATTTTACAGTAACTAATTATATAAATCAAATTAAGAACTTCGTGCAATCGCAGACGCTTGCACGAGATACTATAACTGGTGCAAGCGTCCACGTTTGCACCAAAATAACCTAAATAGTTACAAAATAATTATAAATTAAATTACACTAAAATAAAAATAATCAATGATTTCATCAAACACATTCCAACTTCAAAAAATAGTTCGTAAAAATATTTTAAATTTAAAACCTTATTCGTCTGCCAGAGATGAATATCAAGGTAAAAATGGTATTTTTTTAGATGCCAACGAAAATTCTTTTGGTTCTTTGATTCATAACGAACATCAATTGAACCGCTACCCTGACCCACACCAAAAATTATTAAAAGAAAAAATTGCAGAAATTGAACAAATCAATACTGAAAATATTTTTTTGGGAAATGGAAGCGACGAAGCCATAGATTTGTTGTTTAGAGCCTTTGCAGAGCCATCTTTAGATAGTGTTTTGATTTGCCCGCCCACGTATGGTATGTACGAAGTAAGTGCAAATATCAATGCGATACAACTAATAGAAGTGCCTCTAACGACTGATTTTGAATTAGATATTGATAAAATACTACCACATTTGACCAATCAAAACTTAAAATTAGTTTTTTTATGCTCGCCTAACAATCCGACAGGAAATATTTTGAATAAAAATCATATTGAAACAATTTTAAAAAACTTTCATGGAATTGTGGTCATTGATGAGGCTTATCAAGATTTTTCTAAAGAAATTTCTTGGACAAAAAAATTAAATGATTTTCCAAATTTAGTCGTTTTAAAAACTTTTTCAAAGGCTTGGGGAATGGCAAATTTGCGTTTGGGAATGGCTTTTGCTGACGCTGAAATTATTAATATTTATAATAAAGTAAAACCACCTTATAATATCAATGGCGAAACTCAAAGATTGATGTTAGAAGGTTTGGAAAATAAATCTCGAAAATATAGAGCAGTAGATGATATTGTTTCAGAAAAAGCAAAATTACTCAATAGGCTGACCAATTTTGCTTTTGTCAAAAAAATATATCCAAGTCAAGCCAATTTTTTGTTGGTAAAAGTTGAAAATTCAAACCAATTATATGATTATTTAGTTTCTAAACAAATTATTGTCAGAAATAGACATACTACTTTATTGTGTGAAAATTGTATTCGAATTACTATCGGAACAAATATGGAAAATATGATGTTATTGAAAGCCTTAGAAAGTTTTTAGTTTGTTTTTTTTCAATGAATTATAATCAATTATGCGTAGTCATTCTTTGCGTTTGGTAATTTGGTTGGCAACTTTTGCACTGACCGGCATTGTTATCATTCAAATTTTGTGGTTAGATAAAGCCTTCCGTTTTAAAGAAAAACAAACGGATTCGAGTATTTTTATTGCCCTAAAAAACGTAGCAGAGAAAATTTTGATGTATAACAATAATCCTTCTACTTTGATAAATCCTGTCAAACAAGTAGCTTCTAACTATTATACTGTGATGATAAACGATGTCATTGATGCCAAATTTTTAGAAATGTCTTTAAAAAATGAATTTGAACAGCGAGAACTTTTTTTGGACTTTGAGTACGTTATTTATGATTGTTCGGGTAATAAATTAGTATATGGCAATTATATTCGAGCAGAAAAAAATTCTTTTAAACAAAAAATAAATAATTCTACTTTGGAGGCTTTGCCTAATTTTAACCACGATAATTATTATTTTGGTATATTTTTTCCCAAAAGAAATGAATATTTATTAGGGCAATTAGACGTTTGGATTTTTACCTCTGTGATTTTGTTAGGAATTATTATATTTTTTGCTTATGCGATTTGGGTTTTATTACAACAAAAAAGGCTCTCGGAAGTCCAACGTGATTTTATTAATAATATGACACACGAGTTCAAAACACCCATTTCAACCATTGCTATTTCTTGTGAAGTGTTGTTAAAACCTGAAATTATCAAAACTCCTGAAAGGTTATTAAATTATGCTACGATTATTCAAAACGAAAATTATCGATTAAAAAAACAAGTTGAAAATATTTTACAATTGGCTACTTTTGAAAAAGAAGATTTAAAATTGAACAAAGAAGCCATTAATGTCAATGATTTGATTCGAAAAGTAATTAAAAATATTGATGCCAATTTAAAAAATACAAATACACAAATCAATTTACATTTATCTGAAAAACCGATTGTGATTAATGCCGACCAGATGCACGTAACCAATTTGATATATAATTTATTGGACAATGCCATCAAATATTCTAAGGAAAATCCAATTCTTCATATTTATACAGAAAATAAAAAAAATGGTATATTGATTTCTGTTGAAGACAACGGCATTGGTATTCCTAAAAATGCTCAAAAACAAATTTTTCAAAAATTTTATCGCGTTCCAAAAGGTGATATATATGACATAAAAGGATATGGTTTGGGTTTAAGTTATGTAAAAATTATGATTGAAGCCCACAAAGGCAGTATCAGAGTCGAGAGTGAAGAAGGAAAAGGAAGTAAATTTATCGTAGAATTACCTGTTTCTTAGTGTTTTTGTTTTGTTTTTTATTAGATTTAAAAATTATGAAAAAATATTTATTTGTATTTCTTTTGTTAGGTTTGATTCAAATTTCAAACGCACAAAATATTTCTCATTCTCGCGTAGAGGAAAAATTGCAATCATTCAAAAATAAACAAGAACTACAAAAAAATTCTTGGTTTAAAAAATATCCTATCAAAAGTATCGGTCCTTGCGTGATGGGCGGGCGCGTGATAGATATTGAAGTCAATCCTAAAAACACAAACGAGTTTTATGTGGCGTATGCTTCGAATGGAGTATATAAAACAGAAAATAATGGACAAAATTTTATTCCTATTTTTGATAATTTATCAAGAATAACTATTGGAGATATTGCTTTATCAAAAGCAAATCCAAATATTATTTGGGTAGGAACAGGCGAAAATAATGCAAGCCGCTCAGGTTATGCAGGAATGGGCGTATATAAATCAAACAATGCAGGAAAAACTTGGGAGTTTTGTGGCTTAGAAGATACACAACACATTGGGCGGATTGTTACGCACCCAACCAATGAAAATATCGCTTTTGTGGCTTCTATCGGGGCTTTGTATTCTAAAAATACAGAAAGAGGAGTATATAAAACCATCGACGGAGGTAAAAATTGGAAAAAAACTTTGTTTATTAACGATAGCACAGGCGTAATTGATATGGTTATTCACCCTAAAAATCCAAATCTTATGTGGGCGTGTGCGTGGGAAAGAAGCCGAAAAGCAAATTTTTTTAAAGAAAGTGGTGAAAATTCAGGACTTTATTTTTCTGAAAATGCAGGTGAAACTTGGACAAAATTAGAAAAAGATTTGCCACAAGGAAAACAAGTAGGACGAATGGGCATTGCTATCAGCGAATCAAACCCCGAAATTTTATACATTGTTTTGGATAACCAAGAAAAAATAAAAGAAACCGAAAAAAAACAAACTGATGCTAATAAAGCATTGACCGAAGCAAAAATAAAAGGTTGTGAAGTGTATATTTCTACAAATACAGGCAAAAATTGGAAAAAAATAAATAAAAGTTCATTGGAAGGTGTGTTTTATACTTATGGATATTATTTTGGGCAAATACAAATTAATCCAAAAAATGCCAATCATATTTATATTTTTGGAGTGCCTTTTTTGAAATCGATTGATGGTGGAAAAACTTATAAATCCATTGCAAAATTTAACAAAGTTCACCCCGACCACCACGCACTTTGGATAAATCCAAATAACGAAAATCATTTTATTTTAGGAAATGACGGCGGAATTTATACCACTTATGATGGTGGAAAAACCTATGCACACCTCAATAACACGCCTGCAGGGCAATTTTATACCATAAGCACAGACAACGAAACACCTTATAATGTTTATGGTGGTTTGCAAGACAACGGCACTTATAAAGGTTCATCAAAAACAGAACCTGATGATACAAAAGCGTGGGAATTGTTGAGTTGGGGGGACGGAATGTATGTGCAAGTTCACCCAAAAGACGCAAAAATTTATTATTCTGGATATCAATTTGGGAATTATTCGAGGACAATCAATGGTAAAAGTAAACGTATTACTCCGAAAAAAATTCCTGATATTGAAAATCTAAGATTTAATTGGAGAACACCGCTTTTGATGAGCAAACATAATCCTGATGTGTTGTATATGTGTAGTCAAGTAGTGTTAAAAAGTAATAATCAAGGGACAGATTGGGAAAAAATTAGTGATGATTTGACACAAAATTTACCGCAAAAAAATGTTCCTTTTTCTACTATTTCTGCCTTTTCAGAATCTCCTTTGGATAAAAATATTTTATATGTAGGCACAGATGATGGTTGGGTTTGGGTTACAAAAAACGGAGGCAAAAATTGGACAAAAATTATAAAAAATATTCCTGAAGGACGTTGGGTAAGTAGTTTATTTGCTTCAAATATAGATAAAAATATAGTTTTTTTATCGTTGAGTGGATATAGAAATGATGATATAACGACTTATATCTACAAAAGTACAGATTTTGGTGAAACTTGGACAAGTATCAAAGGCAATATACCAAACGAAGCAGTAAATGTACTTATCCAAGATAATCAATATGAAAATATTTTGTATTGTGGCACAGATGAAGGCGCATATATAAGCATTGATTCGGGAAAAAATTGGCACGTTTTGACAGGTAATTTTCCTAATGTCGCCACGTATGATATGTGCATACAGACGCGTGAAAAAGAATTAGTATTGGCTACTCATGGCAGAAGTATTTTTGTGATGGATTTGAAACCTTTGTACGAACTAACAGAAAAAAATCTACAAAAAAATATCATTTTATTTGATATAGATAAAATAAAATTGGATAAAGAATGGGGAAAGCAATACGATTATGATGAAAAAAATGAACCTGAAATCAAAATAAAATTTTTCATACCTAAAAACAAAGAAAATATCAATATCGTTATCAAAGATAAAGAAAATAAAATCATTTATCAAACCAACATAAAAACACAAATTGGTTTTGATAGTTTGGTTTGGAATGGACAAATTGATGAAAAAGATAAAACTAAATACATTGAAATAGGAAAATATACGATTGAATGTGAAGGCGAAAAAATTAGTTTTGAGGTAGAATAAATTTTATTTTATTTTATTTATTTTATATCATAAATTTTAATAAAAACTTTATTTGTTACTAAAAATAATTTTTTTATCAAAAATAATCATAACTTTGCACCAAAATTGTCTTCAAAAATTTAGAAAAGACAATTATAAAGCAAGAATAACACTTAATATGGGAAAAAATTTGGTCATTGTGGAATCTCCCGCAAAAGCAAAAACAATAGAAGGATATTTAGGTAAAGATTTCACTGTGAAATCAAGCTACGGACATGTAAGAGATTTGCCTAAAAATAATGATGCAATTGATGTGGCAAATAATTTTACCCCACACTACGAAGTTTCGGCAGATAAAAAACAAATTGTTTCTGAACTTAAAAAACTATCCAAAGAAGCAGAAACTATCTGGCTAGCTACCGATGATGACCGCGAAGGCGAGGCTATCTCTTGGCATTTGAAAGAAAGTTTGGAACTCAAAAAAGGAAAAGATATAAAAAGAATCGTTTTTAGAGAAATTACTAAAGCGGCTATCTTAAAAGCCATCGAAAATCCAAGAGATATTGATTATGATTTGGTCAATGCACAACAAGCAAGACGTATTTTGGATAGATTGGTTGGTTTTGAAATTTCTCCTGTGCTTTGGAAAAAAGTAAAACCCGGACTTTCCGCAGGGCGAGTGCAATCGGTTGCGGTAAGATTGATTGTAGAAAGAGAAAGAGAAATTTTGAAATTTAATTCGGTTTCTTCTTATAAAATCGTGGCTGATTTTGATTTGGAAAAAGGTAAAAAACTTAATGCAGAATTGCCTAAAAACATAGAGGACAACAAAGGCGCAGAAGTGTTTTTGCAAAAATGTATCAAAGCGGAATTTAAAATCAAAGACATTGAAACCAAACCCGCAAAACAATCGCCCTCTGCTCCTTTTACAACCTCAACTTTGCAACAAGAAGCCTCAAGAAAATTAGGATTTTCTGTATCAAAAACAATGGTGGTTGCTCAAAAACTATATGAAGCAGGAAAAATTAGTTATATGCGTACTGACTCGACTAATTTATCTGAAGACGCTATTGCGGCGGCATCTGCCCAAATTAAAAACGAATACGGCAAAGAATACATACAAAATAGACGTTATAAAACTAAATCGGCTTCCGCACAAGAGGCACACGAAGCCATTAGACCAACCGATTTTGCGGTTTCGAAAACTACTGGCGAGAGAGATGAACAACGTTTGTATGAATTGATTTGGAAAAGAGCCATCGCTTCGCAAATGGCTGACGCACAATTAGAAAGGACAACGGCTACTATTGGTATCAAAACTATCAATAACGATAAAATGCCTGACTTGTTGGCAAAAGGTGAAGTAATAAAATTTGAAGGCTTTTTAAAAGTTTATCTCGAATCAAACGATGAAGATGAAGATGAAGAAAATGCTAAAATGTTGCCTCCTTTGAAAATTGGGCAAGTTTTAGACTTAAATCAAATGAAAGCCACCGAAAAATTTACACGCCCATCTGCACGCTATACCGAAGCAAGTTTGGTCAAAGAATTGGAGGAGCAAGGCATTGGCAGACCTTCTACTTATGCCCCAACGATTTCAACAATCCAACAAAGAGGGTATGTTGTGAAAGAAGACAGAGAAGGAAAACAAAGAAATTTTCAAGAATTTATCTTAAAAAATAATGAAATTTCTCAAAAAACAGGCATAGAAAATTATGGAGCAGAAAAATCAAAACTTTTTCCGACTGATTTAGCGGGCGTAGTCAATGATTTTTTGAAAGAAAATTTTGATAATATTGTTGATTATTCTTTTACCGCAGACGTTGAAAAAGAATTTGATGATATTGCCGAAGGTAAAAAAAATTGGGTGCAAGTGTTAAAAGTTTTTTATGATGATTTTCATTCAAAAGTAGAAAATACTTCTCAAAATACAGACAGAGCAAGCGTTAATAAATCTCGTGCATTAGGAAAACATCCTGATACAAAAGAGGATATTGTGGTCGCTTTGGGACGATACGGAGCGTTTGTGCAAATAGGCGAAGCCTCAGAAGACAAAGCCATTAAGCCAAAAAGAGCAAGCCTCAAAAAAGGACAATCTATGGAAAGCATCACATTGGAAGAAGCATTGGAGTTGTTTAAATTACCAAGAGAAACAGGTACTTTTGAGGGAAAAACAATGTTGGTTTCACTTGGAAAATTCGGTCCTTATATCAGACACGAAGACAAATTTTATTCGCTCAACAAAGAAGATGACCCTTATACAATTGACGAAGCAAAATGTGTTGAAATCATCGAAACAAAAAGAAAAAATGATGCGGAAAAACTCATAAAATCGTTTGTTGAAAATCCAAAAGTACAAATTTTGAATGGACGTTGGGGCGCTTATATCAAATTTGATACACAAAATGTTAAAATTCCAAAGGATAAAGATCCTAAAGAATTGACTTATAAAGAATGTGTAGATTTGGCAAAAGAAAGTGAAGCAAAACCAAAACCCAAATCAACTTTTACAACCAAAAAGAAAAAATAATTATTTTGCAGATTTTTTCAAAAACTGATATGTATATGTGTGCAGGTGCAAATCTCTGCACACAAAAAAATGATATTATTTTAGTCAATTTATGAATATTTCTCTATTTATTGCTCAGCGTTTCTCAAAACATCAACAATTTTCTTTTTCAAAAATTGTTACAAGAATTGCTGTGGCAAGTATTGCTTTGGGTTTGGCAACTATTTTGATTTCATTTGGAATTTTAAGAGGTTTTGAGCAAAATATTAAAGATAAATTATTTGCTTTGAGTGGACATATTTTTGTTGAACATGGCAATACAAGCAACTCAAAAGAACATTCTTTTGCTCATTTGCCTTTGACCAAAGATACAAAATTATATAAAAATTTTAAAAAAACTTCTACGCTCTCACACCTGCAATGTATTGCATACAAAGCAGGAATTCTAAAAACAAGTGCTGAAGTTTTGGGCGTAAATCTAAAAGGAATAGGCAAAGATTTTGATAAAAATCGTTTTTTACCTTATATTATCAAAGGAAAAATGATTGATTTTGAAGTAGAAAATGAATCACCTCAAATTATTATCAGTAAAAAAATAGCCGACCAACTTGAGTTAAAAGTCAAAGATTCAGTGCAGATGTTTTTTATTCAAGATCCACCACGTTTTCGAAAATTTGCTATTGTGGGTATTTTTCAAACGGGTTTAGAAGAATTTGATGAAAAAATAATCATTGGAGATTTGAGAGTAGTACAACATTTATATCAGTGGAGTGCTGATGAGGTTGGCGGATATGAAATTTTTGTCAAAAACTATAGTTCAAAAGATAGTGTTTCTATGAAAGAAGTTTTAGAATTAGGCAATTATCAAATGCAACCTACTTCGGTGGAGGAGAGATTTAAACCTATTTTTGAGTGGTTAGGTTTGATGGAACAAAATGTGAGTATTTTTTTGAGTTTGATTTTGATTGTGGCTGGTTTTGGTATGATTTCAATTCTATTGATTATGATTATGGAGAGAGTTCAAACCATTGGTTTGCTCAAAGCTTTGGGGGCTACGGATAGTCAGGTACAAAAAATTTTTATTTATCAAGGTTTATATTTAGTGATGCGCGGTATGGTTTGGGGAAATAGCATTGGTTTGGGCTTGTGTGCCTTGCAATATTTTACAAAAATAATGCCTTTGGACGCAGAAAATTATTATATGGCGGCTGTGCCAATTGCTTGGGATTGGTGGGCAATTTTTGGTGTAAATTTTTTAATTTTTGTTTTAATTGCCGTTATTTTATTGTTACCTACTTGGATAATCACTAAAATAAGACCTATTCAGGCATTGAGATTTGATTAGTACTATTTTTTTTGATTACTATTTTTGAGTGCAAAGCTATGAAATATAAAACAACTATTTTGGTGCAAGAATGGACGCTTGCACGAAGTTCAGAATGATTTTTAATTTTTAATCATTCATCAAAATAAATTAAAAATAAAATAAATAGGTTAATTTACAAAAAAATAAAAAGCAAAAACATTTTTTTTTATTACAAAAAAAAGATTTATCTTTGCAACATAAAACGAACTTCATTTTTATTTGATACAATTTTACTTTTATCACAAATGCATATTTTTATTCATAAAACACATTTATACGTTTCTAAACCTGCAAAATTAGACGCAGAAGAAACTTATCCAATGATAATTGATTTAAAATTTACGCCCTTTAAACAAAGTTTATTGAGTGAAAATTGCTTACTAAAAAATCCTTCCCAAAACAATATCGGAGAATTGATAGAATTATTAATCAGTGAAAAAATTGAACTCAAAAATATAAATATCTCCGCCGAAAATAGAGATGAATTAAAAAAATTTATTAAAAGTAAATTTCATATCATCAGTGCAGGAGGAGGCGTAGTACAAAAAAATAAAAAAATTTTATTGATTTATAGACTTGATAAATGGGATTTACCCAAAGGAAAAATGGAATTAGGTGAAGATTTCCCCACCACCGCCCACCGAGAAGTCGAAGAAGAAACAGGCATAAAAGTACAATTAGGTGAACGAATTACATCTACTTGGCACTATTATAACAACGGAAAATTTAGACACCTCAAACAAACAAAATGGTTTAGAATGACTTGTTTAGATGATGCCGAACTAAAACCACAAACCGAAGAGAATATTGAACAAGCAAAATGGATGAACGAAAAAAATGTAAAAGAAGCACTCAAAAATACATATTCATCTATTCAACACGTGATTAAAAAGTTTCAAAGTAAATTTCCTATCAAATAGTGATTGTATAAAAATCATAAAAATAAATGACGCTCTGACAATGTTTGTGAAAATATTTTTTGAAATTTGTATTCATTCACAAAAATCGTCAGAGTGCTAACTATTCTAATTTTGATTGCTTACCAAACAAAATCTATCCGCGCCCACATCTGCTACTAAACGAACAATGCTCGCAACGTTTTATCACATCAGTACGTTCAAAAGGGATATCAACATTTAGAATATTACCAAAAATTTTTGCTAAATATTCTTCAGATTTTTTTACATATTCAGCCGTATGTGGTGGCAAAAGTTGTGTATCTTTACATTCTAATTCCAAAAAACCGCCGTCTAAATTGCGCAAACTATAAATTCCTGTACTCAAATTATCGTTTTCATATAATTTAATATCTCCAACTTTATAACCTTTTCCATTACTTTCTACGATTTGTTTGGCAATAATATATTTATATAACCAAACTTGTCTTGCTTTTCCTTTTTCAGCGTCTTCGATAAGTTGATTGATGTCTTCTTTGGATAAATTTAATACTTGTTTATCAACTTTTTCAGTTTTATAATCAATGATACGTACTTTTTGCTCAAATTTATCAATTCTGTCGGTAATTCCTTTGATAACTACTTTTATATTTTCGCCGTTTATATCTAAATCTGTTTCGACAGCCAAAGCAGTATGATGTTTTAAATCTTCGGCTTCTTGATTTTCTAAGGTTAAAATTTCAAAAGGCATTCCTTTTTCGTCAATTTCTTTGATTTGTGCTTTTAAAAATTCTTGGATAATATTGATAGAAGTTTCTTTGATTACAAAATTTTTTCCTGTAATTTGATAACCTGCATATCTATCTAACTTAAATTTTTCATCAACTTTTTGAGGAATTGTACCAATAATATCTTCGATATGTTTTGCTTCCACAAAATTATTGTGTTTATATGCCAATTCTTTAAAAACCTCTTCCAAAATTTCGTGAATAATTGTGCCTGATTCACGTCCTGTCATCAATTCTTCTGCTTTTTGTAAAGATTTTAATTTACAAATATGGCTAAAATAATATTTCAAACTACAACTAATAAAATCGTTGATTTGTGTAGGAGTCGTTCCTGTCAAAAGTTG
Source organism: Bacteroidota bacterium (assembly GCA_004293265.1). Taxonomy (GTDB): domain Bacteria; phylum Bacteroidota; class Bacteroidia; order Cytophagales; family Microscillaceae; genus RDXZ01. The sequence goes on from RDXZ01000011.1 coordinate 36,990, forward strand.
TAATTTAATTCTTTTGATAAGATTTTCATCTTTTTGATAAATCAAAGGAACTTCGGGCAAAGCATTGCTTGGTTTGAGTGCAGTTTTGAAAGTTTTATAGTTTATTTTTGGATTAGAACGACACAAATCGTTTTCTAATTGTAAAATAAAACGACTTTTTTCATTGCCTCCATAAGTATCCGAAGGTGCAACGTGTACCAAAAAAATATTTTCTGCTCGTTGCAAAGCACGATAAAAATAATAACTTACGATGGCTTCTTGCTCTTGATATGTAGGAATTTTTTTTGCCGCCGCAATATCCAAAGGAATAAAAGATTGAATTTTTTTGCGGCGAGGAATACTTCCTTCATTGACCGACAAAATAATTAAATTTTTAAAATCCAAATTACGCGTTTCATTCAAACCCATAATTTGCAAAGGCGTAGATTTATCTCCTTCAAAATCAAATTTACTTTCTCTAAAAGCCTGATATAAAAATATTTTAAACGTTTTTAAATCGATATTATTCGGTCTTTGGTTAATAAAAATTTGTAGTTCTATTAATATTTTTTCAAACTCCAATAAATAAGCCGATTCAAAATAAATACCTTCTTCATAAATTAGTTTTTGTAATTCTAATAAATTTTCGAGGGCAATTTTGGGGCGTTTCCAGTGAGTAAACAAAATTTTCCAAACAGGCATCAATACCTCGTTGGCTAACTCACAATATTGATAAAGACCTTCTTCGTCTTGTACTTTTTCGATGAATTTTGGGTTATTAATCAAGTTAAAAATTTCATTTTCGTTCAAAAAAATCAAATTTTCTTTATGAATAAAATTTGTCAATAAAAAAAGTAAACTTCTTGTTTCAGTTTTTGCTTTTTCGTTTCCATTGATATTTTCTGTGGTTTCTGAACTTGTTTTTCGTTTTTCGTATTGTCTTAAAAAAGGGTGATTGAACAATTTTGTGATAGTTCTGTGGCTAAATTTTATCAAATCTTTTTCTTTATCTCTGATAATTAATTGTTGTTGTTCAAACAACACATCAACCAAATTAAAAATAGCAGAATCTTTGAGCGAAAGCCCAATGCTAATATTTATTTGATTTTCAAAACATTTATCCAAAGAAGAAAGAGTAGAAAGTAACAATTGTTCATCGCCTAAAACCAAGCCCGTTTGTACTATTTTTTCTTTATTTTCTTCTTGCCATTGTTTCAAAATTTGGTTTGCCACACGCCCTTGTTGGCTTGCGTTTTGGGTTTTGATAATAGTAATATTTTTTTCAGTAGTAGCCAACAAATTCTCCTCAAAATTCCAAAATTCATTTCCCCATTTTTGTTTATACTTTCTTAAAAAATATCCTGCTTTGTTTTCTTTTTGTGTTTCTATATAATAAGTATCACTATCCCATAAAATTTCACCTTTTTTATTTTTTAATAAATAATCAAAAATACGTTCTTCAGCCTGACTCAGTGCATTGAAACCAACAAAAACATATTGCTCAAAAGGAGCATTTTGTCCAAAATATGTATCTAAATTTTCAGCCAATTCACGATAAATCATACCACTATAACCAATATTATCTTTTTTTAAATTTTTTAAAAAAATGTGATAAGTTTTGGATAAATTGTCCCAAAGTTTGTAATAATCTTTCATTTTAGCAGTTGGTTCGGCTAACTTCCAATTATCCAAATCTTTTAATTGCTGTAAATTTTCGAATAAATTTTCAGCATCAACCAAATTTCTATCAATCAAATCAAAATCTTTCAATAAAATATGTCCCCAACCTGTAAATTTTTCAAGTTTTGTATTCGGTTCAAATTCTTTAAAAATTTCAAATAATTCTAATAACAAAATCACTGGACTTGCGGTTTTCCAGCCCACAGTTTCTCCAATAAAATTTTCAATATCAATAATTTCACAAATCTTATCATTTTTTTTTGTGATAGGATAGTAAGCCGATAATGCTGTTTCTAACACTACTCCATTGCGTCTATTTGGTACAATTAAGCAAATATTATCGATATGATTGCCATATTTTTTGTGTAAATATTGCGCAGAGCGGTCTAAAAAAGTAGTGTGTATTGACATTTGTTTATTTTGATATAAAATTATGCAAATATACAACAAAAAAAGAACAATTACAAATTATTTTTTTTCAATCAATATTTTAAAATAGTTGTAATGATTGGAATATTGTGGTAAATAAAAAAAAATTTTTTCTTGTGTAGGCGTGAACGATGGTAAAAAAATAAGTGCAAAAAATCTAAAAATCTCATCTGTTTTTGATATTCAGCCTCAATATAAATCAAAAATTACTTCAATAAATTTTTCCAAGTGCCTTTCATATAGTTATATTTGATTGTGCTTGGCAGTGCTTTCCAAAAATATTTACTAATTTCGACTGCAAAAGAAGGTTGCATATAACAATTGATAACACAACCTTCGCATTGTGGATATTTTCCTTCTTCACGAATCAGATTTTGAACTTTCGGAGATTGATAAATTTCTAATAAATTATTGTCAATAGGCAACGATTCGATACCCAAATGATAACAAGGCAACACTAATTTATTCTCAGGTGAAATAACAATAGTTGTGCTTCCTGCTCTGCAAATAGGTTTTTCGATATGATTTCCACCATCTTTTCTGAGCGTAATAAATGCTTCATTCAAATAAATATTTTTCTTTTTTCCCCATTTTGAAAGCGTATTTAATAAATTTTCGCTCAAAATTTTATCTGTTTTGATTTCATTATAATCAAAAGCAGGATTTAATATCAACACTAAATTATTAGGCAAACAAATTTCTTCGTAAATTCTTTGAATTTTATCAACATTAGAATCAAAAACGGTAAAAAGAATATCTGGTCTTTCTTTTAAATCTTTAGCCATTTGTATAGATTGCATCACAAAATCAAAACATTTTACATTTCGCATTTTATCGTGTTCGTCTTTATCGGGCGAATCCAAAGAAAAATGCAACATATCTACCAAACCTTTGAGTTTTTGAGCGTATTTTGGATACAATAACGCGTTAGTTGTGAGAGTGGTAATAAATTTTTTTTGTTTTGCTAATGTTAAAAGTTCGACAATTTGTCTATGCAAAAGTGGTTCTCCACCTGTAAAATCTATCACTTTTACCCCTAATTTTTTTAAATCTGTGAGATTTTTTTCTGCATTTTCTAAAGTAATATAAGGCGAAGGTTTTTCCCAAATATCACAAAAACTACAAGAGGCATTGCACCTATATGTTACGTAGTAATTACAAAGAATTGGTTTTTTTGTGAGTTTCATTATCCTTTGGTAGTATTTATGGGGTGGTTTTGGTGCAAACTTGAAGGTTTACACCAACTATTATTTTGTGTAAATTAGAAAGAACATAAATTAATATTCTTAAAATAAAGGTAAATATTTAGCTACTTTGGGTGCAAGCGTGGACGCTTGCACCAGATAATAACTCGTGCAAGCGTCCACGCTTGCACGAATTTTTTTAAACGAATGCCTAAATAGTTACAAATAAACAACATTATTCTTTATTTTCCATCAATAATATTTTTTCTTTCAAATTATCTAATTCTTGTTGAATACGCATTTTTTCTTGTAAAATATCCTTAGTACGTATTTTTTCCTCGTCTAATTTAAGCATTAGTTCTTGCTTTTCTTCTTCAACAATTGAGTTTTTTCGTTCTAATTCTTCTTGCGTAGCCATCAACTCTTCCAAATTTTGACGCATTTCTTCTTCTTGTGATTTCATTTGTTGTCCCATTTGCAACTGCTCATCTAACAATCTTTGAGTACGTTGATTGTTTTTTACAGAGGCAAAAGTAGAAGCGATACTTTCACTTAATTTTTCTACAAACTCAATTTTATACGAAGGAAATTCATCAAAAGAAGCTAACTCTAACACGCCATAAATTTGGTCATTCAGTTTCATTGGCACTAAAAGCAAAGAGCGAGGCGTGGCTTCACCCAAGCCTGAGGTAATATGTGTATAACTTTCAGGAACTTTTGTCATATAGACCGTACTTCCTTCCTGAAAAACTTCTCCGACCAAACCTTCACCTTTTTGAACGGTTTTTTGTACGAATTTTCTTTTTTCATAGGCATAAGCCGCCATCATTTGTAACATATTTATTTTTTTATCATTTTCTTCTGATAAAAATAATGCACCTTGATTAGAACCTGTATATTTGACTAAATTAGAAATAATAATATAAGTAAAGTCTTCCGATTGTCCATAATTACGAAAAATATCAGCAAATTTTGCTAAGCCTTCCGAAACCCAAGTTCTTTGTGCGTCAATTTCATCAACTTGTTTCATTTTATCACGCATTTCTCGGAGTGCATTTCCTAACCTATCTTTTTTACTATCTGCTTCGCTGATTTGTATATATTCAGATTCCAATTTTCCTTCTCCAATTGATATAATAAAATTGGTGGCATTACTCAAACTATCAAACAAACGATTGATAGAAATGGCTACTTTTCCTAACTCATCATCTTTTTTGTAGTCAATATCTCTTTCAAAGTTTCCTTCGTTAATAATGGCTTCAATTTCACTCAACCTCGAAATAGGTCTGATTACATTATAATAGATATAAATAGCAATCAAAACAACCAAAGCCACGTTAATAATGAATATAAAATTTAACACAGAATCACGTCTTTCTTGTTTTTTATCAAAATAAGCCAAATATGCACCTACCAAATCATTGTTTCTTTTGGTAATTCTGCTGTTGTTTTTACTTAAAAAATCATAAGCGACTTTTATTTCGGGATTGATACTTTGGTCTGATAAGTATAAATTTTTGGTAGCAATGATGGTTGCATTTTCTTTAAATTTATTCCAAATTGTTTCAAAAGAAGTAAAATATGCGGCAAACAATTCCGCAGGAACAGGGGCAATATAAGCATTATTTTCCGTAGATTTTCCACCATTTTTCAAAACTCTTGTATTTTCGTCGTGTTTGGCGATGGCTTCGTTGAGTTTTGTCCTATTTTCCTCTTTTCCTTCTAACATCAAACCAGAATAATACATAATTTCTTGTGAATAAGTACCATTACTTTCTGCCACATCTATCGTTTTTTCGATTTCAGATAAATCGGCATCATAAGAAGCAACTACGGAATAGTTAATAGTAATCAAGGCTGCAATGATAAATAATTGCAAAAAGATACTATTTTGAATATTAAGTTTAAATCCGAACATAATTTTTTGATAAATAATTATTTTTTTATTTTCATTTATTGTGCCAACTATCAATGATTACATATTTTCTAAAACACAATTATTCAAAGCATTGGATAATTCTTTTTCTGTTTTTGAATTATTTTGCATTCGTGCCAGCTCAATTCCTTGTTTATATATTTCTAAAGCCATTGAATAATTTTCTTTTTCTTCGTATAACTTTCCTAAATGATAATACAAAGGCAAGTAATCAGGCTGTTGTTTTTTCAATATTTCAAAATGTTTTTGGGCTAAATTTATATCAAAATTTATATATTCTAAAGCCAAAGCATATCTATTAAAAGGTTCATTGGGTTCAGTTTCTATAAATTCTAACAATTGTTCAATTCGATGATTCATTTTTGATATATAATCTAAAACGCAAAAATAATGAAAAAAAACATAAATTCTTATTTTTTACAAAATACTTTTTATAATTTTTTTTTCTTACGCATATATACATAGTTGTAGGCATACACACAAACAAAAAAAACGCTTATTTTTTTCAGAAATAAGCGTTTTTTGTTATGATTTAAAAATTATCCCAATTTGAATTTTACAGGAATAACCATTTTTTGTCTTACATTTTTACCTCTTTGTTTGGCAGCTTTCCATTTTGGAGAAGTTTTTAAAACCCTTACTGCTTCGTCATTACAACCGCCATCGTTAGCGATTGGTTTTTTAACTTTTACATCAGTTAATAGACCATCTTTTTCGATAACGAACTCCAAATAAACCGTTCCTTCAATACCTTGACGGCGTGCCATTTTTGGATATTTGATATTTTCAGCTAAAAATTTATAAAATTCTTTTTGTCCTCCCATAAATTCTGCTTGTTCTTGCAATTCATGTGGATTAAAAATTTTATTATCGTCTTCTACTTCCACTTTTACCTCTGGGGCTTTTGTGCTTGTTTCTTCTGCGGCTTTTGTTACCTCGACTTGTTTTGTAGGCGTTTCTTTTGTTTCCTCAATAAATTTCTCTACCTTTTTTTCATCAGGCACCTCTTTGATTTCAGGTGCTTGAATCGCTTGTGGTGGAGGTGGAGGTGGTTGGTCTGTTGGTGGAGGAGTTTCAATAGGTTTATCTTCTTCCTCTACTGCTTTTTTCAATGATAAAGAATCTGCTGATAAAGATTGCATTACATTGAACTCAAAAGCCATCAACATCAATGAAATACTGATTATCATACCAATACCATAGAATAAACCTGATTGTCTTTTTAAATCAACCTTCGGATTTTTTTTGTCTTCAAGTCCTCCACTGACTTCTCCGCTTTTTTTACCTAAGTTTATATTAGGTCTTTTGTTTTCTTCCATTGTAATATTTTTTATTTTTTTAATGTTTTATTTATTTACTACTAATACGATGCAAAACTAACTAATGTTTTAGTTATTGCCAAATTTTTTTTAATTTTTTTTTGAAAATATATTTATTTTTTTATAAATCCACAAAAAAAGTAAAATTCCTGTGCATATTCCTAATAAATTAGCCAATGTGTCAAAAATTTGAAAATATGGATATAAGAAATAAAATTGCCAAAGTTCAAGAATTAACGAAAATAAAACGGAAATAATTAAACTATATTTTATAGCATGATATTGTAATGTTTTTGATTTTGATTGTTTTGAAAAACCAACACTTGCCACAAAAGTAAAGACAAAAAATTGTGTAAAATGTGCAAATTTATCAAAAGGCAACCAACCTCCCATCTGTAGTTCGGGCAAAGATTGAGAACGATAAACGTTCAAAAAAAACATAACAATTGCCAATAAAAAAGCAAATAAATTATAGTTTGAATACATTTTGTATTAAATTATCCGACTAATTCTGAATATTTATCTGATTTCATCAAACCACTTAATTCATCAGGATTTGTCATTTTTATTTTGACTAACCAACCTTCTCCATACGCATCAAGGTTTACTTTATCAGGTGCGTTGTTTAGGTCAGCATTAAAAGTTAAAATTTCAGCAGAAACGGGTAGATATAAATCTGACACAGTTTTAACGGCTTCTACGGTTCCAAAAACTTCGTTTTGTGCTAATTTTTGTCCTACTGTTTCGATTTCTATATACACAATATCACCTAATTCTTTTTGTGCGTAATCAGTGATGCCAATATAAGCGACTCCATCGGCTTCGGCACGTAGCCATTCGTGTTCTTTTGTGTAATAAAGATTTTCAGGAATATTCATAATTAAGAAAAAATATTAATTTATTTTAATAAATTAATACGATAGTTTTAAATTTTCCTCAAAAATGATAAAAAATATTTAAGTATCAAAACAAAAAGCAATTTTTTTTTAAATTTTTTTTATGAAATTATAAAATTAAGAAAAATAATTGATTTTTAAGCAATTTTTTTGTAAATTAGTTGTTATTTCTAACGTATTCTTGTGCCTTATTATTTTTAATTTATTTTTTACCAATACAAAATATTGTCATTATTTTTTTTATGATAAACGAAAATACATTACAAAAATTAGCCAAACTAAGTCGTTTGGAATTATCTGAGGAAGAAAAAAAAAGCCTTCCTGATGAGTTAAATAAGATTTTAAATTGGATGAACGAACTCAATGAAGTAAATACAGATGATATCGAACCTTTGACACACCTTACTTTTGAGGTCAATAGTTTTAGAGAAGATGAAGTAAAAAATATGCTTGAACATACAAAAGCACTTCTGAACGCACCCAAAAAAGATGATGATTATTTTAGAGTGCCAAAAGTTTTAGAATAAAAATATGAGTTACGTTTCGCTAAACTTGCGATGGGTTTACTTTTTTGGAAGGCTTAAACCAGTTGGGCGTATAAAAAAAGCTATCCAATTTTTTAGACAGCTTTTTTCATGACATAAAGAAGTTACAATGACTATGATTTTAGTAATAGTTGAAAATCTGCATCTTTGATATCTGAATGTGGTATGTTATCAGTATTATGATATTTTTCATATTCTTTGATAATCATATTTTTTAAATTAGTTATTCTTTCTGTTTGCCAAGATTTATTTTCTTTTAAATATCGGATAATTTTAGAACCTTCAGACCAAACTGACACGCCCAAACGTTCGTATTCACTAATGTAAAAAAGTAATTTTTCTTTGGCTTTTGGCAAATTTTGATGAGCAAATAAATCACAACCCCTATTTTCTTTATTTTTTAACATTAAAGTTACAAATAAATTTTGAGCGATTACCAATTTTTGTCCTTGATATTGCTTAGGAAGTTGTTGATAAATCTCGTCTATTTTTTGCCAACTATAGTCTTTTAAGTTCTTTTGAACTTTGTTAAACTGACTATTTTCTGCTATTTCATCAAAGTTAATTTGTTGTTGTGTAACGCTTACTTTTTGTAGTGATACACTTGGTTTTAAGTTGATATCACTTTTTTGTTTTTGATTTTGGCAACTCATTATAAAAATGAATATTAATACGCCTACAAGTTGTTTTTTCATAATTTTATCTTGTTGTTTTAGCTACATAATTTTTTAGCTTCGCTTACAAATATTGTAGTACTAGATATTTCTTTCCCAGTTGTAATATCTTTTTCTACTCTCTTAGCTGATTTAGAAGATGCATCTGAATCACAGTCGTATGAAACACTTATTTTGGAGCCTCCTTCACTATAGCTACAGCCACAGTCTTCCGCAAAAACTTGAGGGAATAAAAATAAAGAAGTTGTAAAAAATGTTAAAAAAATTTTCTTTTTCATAAGTTTAAAAAAATTAAATGTTGTAAAAAAATTAAATAAGTATAGGCAAATTTAAACAAATAAAACAAATAAACCAAATTTAAATAAATAAATAAATAAATAAATAAATATAATTATTTGAATATTTTATTGTATTATTTTAATAAAATGTAATTCTTACGGAGTTAAAATAACATATTTTTTACTGCTACAAAGATATTACCCCGCTGGGGCAAAACGTGTTGAATAAATAAAAGTTGTTCCGTCATTATCTGTATCTTCACAGGCAATAAAACAATGGTATGAAAAGTTGCCTTTGAAACACGTACAACAGCACAACTTTTTTTTAAATGTTATTTTTAAATAAAAAATTCAAAAAAAAATTGGTTTTAAAAAATAAAACACCTATTTTTGTAACAATAAAATAAAATCATTATATTTATGAACACTATAAAAGAAAATTTATATATAAAAAGCAACGGAAAACAAAAAAAAATAGAGGAGATTGAAGTAGAAACAACACAAACTACTGAAAAAGACCCATTGCTTACCCCTGAAATAGAAGCAAATACTAAAATTTTTTATGAATATTTTGATATAAATTTTGCCAAAAGTTTATGCAAAAATTTGGTAACTCCCTTAGAAAAATATTATTTTAGAGCAGAATTTATTGGTTTTGTAGGTGATGAATTTCCTGAACGCAATGACGAAAAAAGACCTTTGATTTTTGCAAGCAATCATTCTGGAATGGCTTTCCCTTGGGACGCAATTATTTTTGCATCAGGTTTGATGCGTAGAAATGGCTTTAATCTCAAAAAAGCAGTCAGAGGTTTGTCTTCGCCTATGTTATCAAAATCAAAACTAATGAATCCGTTTTTGTTGCCTAATTTTTGGAGGCGTGCAGGTGGAATCGATGCTACTACACTCAATTTTGATACTGTGATGCACTATGGAGAAGCCAATATTTTGATATATCCCGAAGGTATTGACGGCATTGGAAAAGGTTTTGACAAACGTTATCAACTGCAAAAAATGTCGACTTCTTCGTTGCGAATGAGCCTCAAATACAAAACTGATATTATTCCTTTTGCCACCATCAACGCTGAATATATCAATCCGTTTAGTTATAGCATTGATACTTTAAATAATTTGGTAAGACAATTAGGAATTCCATTTTTACCTGTCGGAATCACTACTTTGTTGGTGGCTTTGCAACCTTGGATGTTTTACTTTGCTTTTCCTGCGAAATTGATTTATGTGCGTGGGGCAAGAATCAAACCTTATGAAATGATAGATAAATCTTTTGATGATTTGAGTTATGACGATTTAGATTATTTACGTAATAAAATTCATCATAAAATGCAAGCCGAATTAGATTGGGCAGTTCGAGAATATGGACAAGAGCCTTTTGCTTGGAACGAATTTTTTGAAACAGTATATGAAAATATCAATAAATTATTTTTATTTTCACCACTTTCTTGGGCGTTTTTATTTACCGAACACGACAGACGTTATTATGAATTAAAAGCAAAATTAGCTCAATATCCTGAGCAAACTATCGAACATCAAACCAAAAGAAGGCAATTGATTAGAGAAAGCCAAGATGAAATCGAAGATGAAAGTCTTTGGGGAATGATTAGCACTGCCACCAATACAATTATTCAAAATCCACAGGTTTTGCTCTTATATGTACCTATTATTGGTTTAGGTTCTACGCTTTGGCAAGGATTTAGTAAAGATTAAGCGTATCATTTTAATTTTTTGTAATTATAATTTAAGACCGAAAGGCTAAAAAATGTTCTAACTATAAATCTTATTTCAATGCTATGGGAATGATTGAAAATTTCAAAATCAAAAAAGCAGATGGAAAAGTAATATCTTTTTCAGGCTACAAAAAAAATAAAAAACCATTAGGTGCAAAAAAATTTGCCAAAAAATCAGAAAAAAAACTACCCTCAAAAGTCGATATGCGAAAAGATATGACCGCAGTCGAATCACAAGGAGAAACCAATAGTTGCGTGGCAAATGCTACCGCAGGTGCGTATGAATATTTGATGAAAAGGCACTTAGGCGATGACGCGTATGATGTCAGCCGATTATTTATTTATTACAACGGGCGTTATTTTGATGTGGACGAAGGCGATGAAATCGAAGATGAAGGAACTTTTGTCGAAAGCGCTATCAATGGACTGAAAGAATATGGTGCGTGTTCAGAAAATATGTGGGATTTTGATGAGGATTTAGTCAATGACGAACCTTCAGAAGAAGCCTACGAAGAAGCAAAACTATTTTTGATTGAAGATACAGAACTTATCCCTTTGGAATTAGAGGCTTGGCAGAGTGCATTAGCAGAAGGCTACCCTATTATTTTTGGTATTTCTACTTTTAATTCTTTTGATTCACACAAAAAAAAGGGCTTAATTCCTGTACCTACTAAAAACGAATCAGGCAGAGAAGAACATGGCGGACACGCAATGTTATGCGTAGGTTATTCGAATAAAGATGAAGTTTTCATAGTCCGAAATTCTTGGGGAGAAGAATGGGGAGATGAAGGATATTGTTATATTCCTTATAAATATATGATGAATCCTGAATGGAATGACGGCGATTCTTGGATAATTAAAAGAATAGAAGAAATAGAACCAGATGAAGAATCTTGGTCTGAAGATGATGAATCTATTTTAGGTGATTATGAATCCGAATTAGCCAATATGTCTGATGAAGATTATAGCAATATGTTAGATGCTATGGGCGACTATCCTCTCGAATACCGAATTGCTTTGTTATTTTTACACGCGGCTGATACCGATGGAGAAATAAGTGAAGATGAATTACAAGAAATTAGCAACTATTTAGCCAATTCGTTGGAGGCTTTGGGAAGTGAATACGAAGCAACCGAAGTATTAGAATATTGCCAAGAAAACATAGATAAAAAATTAGTCAAAGAAACAATAAAATTATTAGGTGAATATTTATCAACTGAAATGCTCGCCACTATGGTCAAAGATTTGGAGGAGGTTGTAGGAGTTGATGATTTGGAAGAGGCTGAATCTGATTTTATTAATGAACTGATTGATACTTGGCAAGTAAATGCTGATGAAGACGAGGAGCAGGAAGATGAGGAGGAGGAGGAAGAAGAATAACGAGGAAGAATAACGTTTTAACTCTTAAAATCTGTGCGATAGACTATTTCAAAAACACTTTATTGATTATAATCTATTGATTATCAAGTTATTAAACCTATAAGATTTTTAAAATCTTATAGGTTTAAAATATTAAAACGTGTATAAAACTAATTCATCAAACTAAATAAAAATCTCAAAAATATGGCTTACTCAGATTTTACTTTATCCGACTTAGAAGAAAAGTTTGGGATAAAAAATGAAAGAAAGCAAATTCAATTTACGCATAAACTTGTAGAACCAAGCGAAAGGTTACGCATAGAATTGGAAGAAAGTGCAGAAATGCCTATCAAAAGCGAAAAAGCAAGAAGTGAGTGGATTGTTGTGCCTATTCTTAGGGAGTTACGGAGGCAAAATAGTAATTTTTTTACTATTTATTCAGGAGATATGCTTATTGGAGATAAACTAACGGGTTTGCAGGGAGAATGTGATTTTATTTTGGCTAAGGACACTAAATCCTACGAAATTAGTATTCCTATTTTTCAAATCGTAGAAGCAAAACGCAATGATTTAGATGAAGGTATAAAACAATGTTCTGCTCAATTGGTTGGTGCAAGAAAGTACAACGAAAGAAAAGGAATTATAACTGAAAAATTATACGGTTGTACGACCACAGGTGATGTTTGGCAATTTATAGAATACTCTGATAAATTATATATTGATGACAAAAAATACTATTTAGTAAAAATAGATGAATTGCTTGGTATTTTTCAAAGCATCATCGACTACTACGTGAGTGCATTAAAATAAAAACGTTTTATAACTTTCCTACAATAATTTTTCGTGTAATATTTAGCAGAATCCAAAAAAATAAAAAAATATGAATATTCAACCAAGAAACAAACTTGAAACTTCATTTAGTTTGACTTCAATGACTGATATTATTTTTCAGTTATTGATATTTTTTATGCTAACCTCCTCTTTTATTAACCCTGCGGTTTTGCCTGTCAATCTACCTTCAAGCAAAGCCTCTACAACGATTACGCCCAAAGTACAAATATTGATTACCAAAGATAAAAAATATTTTGTCAATGACGAATTAGTAAGCAAAGAAAAATTAGAAGAAAGGATAAAAAATGCACTTAGAAACGCATCAGAGCCAATTGTGGTTTTGAATGTTGATAAAAGTGTGCCTACAGAATATTTTGTTTATGTCGCTTCCATTGCTACCAAACTTGATGCAAAAGTTTCTATTGCTACTACTCCAGATGGGCAATAATTAAGTTTGAAATATTAAAACCAATTTCTGATCTGTAAATTTTATTCAAAAAATTATCACAGAAAGCACGCGGATAACGCGGATTTTACAGACCAACTGGTCTTAGCGTCACGCTAAGACCTATCAAACTTCAAGCGTCACGCTTGAGCAATTACAAATACAAACGTATTTTCTGCCTACTCGATAACAAAAAAATATAATTATTTGTTCAAATTCAAGAGAAAATAACATTATAAAAACCTGCAAAGATGAGTTATAAAGTGAATATTCTCAAGCGTGACGCTTGAAATTTGATAGGTCTTAGCGTGACGCTAAGACCAGTTGATACCTTTATCTATCAGATATTTTTTATTTTGATAAATATTTTGTTGAATAAGAAAAAATATCTACCTTTGTTAAAAATAAAAAAAACTAAAATATTAACAAAAATATAAGTTTTTCTGAACTTTTCGATGTACCAAAAAGGGTAAAAAAAAATTAACATTTTAATAACAAAAATTTAACATAAAAAATTTGGAATTGTCGCTTGCTTTGCTTTGCTTTGCAAATATATTTCATAACTTAAATTTTTTATTAAAATGAAAAAAATAAATATTATTTTAATAACAAAAATTTAACATAAAAAATTTGGAATTGTCGCTTGCTTTGCTTTGCAAATATATTTCATAACTTAAATTTTTTATTAAAATGAAAAAAATAAATATTATTTTGCAAATTATAATTTGCGCATTTTTGTTTAGTTGTAACAAATCTTCAAAAACTATTGAACCTGCGTTGTTAAAAAATGAAACTAAAATATTAAAAAAAACATCAGGTTTAAAGAATATTTTATTAAACAATGCTAATTTCAGAGATTATATTTCTAAACAAGTTGAAATTGTAGAGCAAGTTAATTTTTTAACAAAAAACTATAATGCACAACAAAAGAAAGAACTGCAAGAAATGATTGCAAACTTGCCATCTAATGCCTCCCAAGCTGATTATTTGAATGTTATTGGTTATGACATCAATTTGCATAATACCCAAATTCAATATATTTCACAAAAGAGAGAAGCTTTTTATAATGAAATACCTCAACTGAATGAGATAATAGCGGATGATTTAGATCCAATTATTAAAGATGCAACAGGAGATTTAGTTGTTAACATTGGTTTTTTAGAATGTGTTGTTGACGCATTTATTAAATATAATCAAGAAGCAAAAGCATGCGGTGTTGATATACTTTGCAAAGCAGTTGCTGGTGGAAAATTTGTAACAAGGGTTTCACTTTGTAATAATCAAAACTAATTTATTTCAGAGGTTGTAAATAATATTTTTTTATTTACAATCTCTAAAATCATAATTATAATATCAATATTAGTATGCAATTTTATAACTTTTTAGTTCTCGTATTTTTTATTTTTACAAATAATATGAAACAATTAAATATCACTAAAACCGAAATAGTTGAAAAAACTATCCAATTATATAAAAAATCTTCTTTTTACAAAGATGAGATACAATTATATACATTAAAAAATCAAAATCAAACATTAGAAAATTCGGATATTAATGCGAATATTAAAATATTTTTTAGACGAAATGATGTTTCTTTTAAATTTTTTTATGTTGAAAATAATTCTCATCCTTCCTTGCGTTTTATAACTTGTATCATTGGAAAAAATAATATTTTTAAAATGAATAATGATTTAATATCTGAAAAAGGTAGCTATACCACATTGGAAGATATAAATTCTGCAGTCCAAAATTGTAGGGAAAATCAATATATACTACCACTTTTAATGCTTGATGAAACAAACAAATTACATCCTTTTACTGATTCAAAAGACAATATAAATTTAGTTGGTGAAGAAAAAATTGAACAAAAAGATTGTTATAAATTAGTACAAGAAATTCATAAAGAAGTTACAACTGAAGAGATAAAAGAACTTATAGAGTTTAAAGAATCAGTGAGTACTAAAATGGGCGTTAAAATTCCTACACCAAATTTGGAGGCTAAAAAATATGTAGAAATAATAACATATTGGATAGATAAAAATGATTTTTATATTAAAAAAATAGAAAATGAATCTACATATTTTAATTCAAGAAATATTTTAATATTTAATCCTATTTTTGACCAGAATCTTGATAATTCTCTCTTCGATAATTGAGAAATAAGTATTTTTCCCTACATTGTTTATCTATTAAAAACTACAGTAAAGTCTAAATTTTTTTATGGTTCTCTGACAATTTTAGTGAATTATGAAAAATTTGAATTATTCGATTTTTATAACACACTAATAATCATACTTATAAGGTTTTTAAACTTTATAGGCTTATCTGTTTACACTAAAATTATCAGAGAACCTTTTTCATATTTGTACTTTTTGTTACCCAACTACTTTAAGTCTATAAAAAAGAAACTATTTTTAAATGCCCACCTTTACCTATCAAATATTTTTTATTTTGATAAATATTTTGTTGAATAAGAAAAAAATATCTACCTTTGTTCAAAATAAGAAAAACTAAAATATTAACAAAAATATAAGTTTTTCTGAACTTACTCAACATATCAATAACAAAATAATTACAGCAATTAAATAATCAATATCAAAAAAAATGGAAAAATCAATTTATATCATTTCAAAAGAATTAAAAGATTTAATTTTACAAGGCGATAATTTTAAAGCCCCTGATTTATCAAATTTTGCTAAAGAATTTACGATAGATGATTTTTTGATAGACGAAGGATTGCGTCTGGAAATTGATTTTCTTGACCAAGAAAATCAAGAAAATAAACAAAAATTAAAAAAAAATATTTTAACTTTTATTGATAAAGTGGTAGAGCAACATCTAAAAGAAAAAGAAGAATTGTTTTTGTTCAATGTTAAAAATGAACAACAAAAAAAGCAATTTTTGGATAATAAATTAGCAAAAGAAAATGCCGCTATCGTTTTTGAAGGTAAAAATATTGGTAAAAAGTATAAATCAAATGGATTTTATCTCAAAAATATCGATTTACAACTAAGAATTGGAGAAATTACAGGCGTAGTAGGAGAAAATGGAAACGGAAAAACGACACTTTTTAGAATTTGTGTTGGTGATTTGCAACATTCAGAAGGCGATATTAGATACCCCGATTTGCAAGAAAACAATTGGAATCTCATCGATTGGCACAATGCTAAACAAAAAATCGTATTTATTCCGCAAGAACTACCCAAATGGCAAGGAAATTTGTTAGATAATTTACGTTTGGAAGCTGCCTTAAAAGGCTTTAAAGGCAATCAAAATGAAGAAAATGTAAATTTTATTTTGAATAGAATGGAACTTACTGCCCACGCCCACAAAAAATGGAGTGAACTTTCGGGTGGTTATAAATTACGATTTGCATTGGCAAAAGCATTAGTGAGCAAACCGCGTTTGTTGGTAATAGACGAGCCTTTGGCTAATCTTGATGTCAATGCACAAACTATTATTCTCAATGATTTAAAAGATTTGGTAGAAAGTAGAATTTTTCCGATTTCTGTGATGATTAGTTCGCAACATCTCCACGAAATAGAACGTATTGCTCATAATTTGTTATTTTTGAAAGAAGGACGAGAATTATATTATGGCAAAACAAGCGAATTTGGAAGCCAAAGATTAGAAAATTGTTTTGAATTAGAATGTGAACTTTCACAACAAGTTTTTGAACAAAAATTAAAAGGTTTTGCTTATAATAGTGTCCGACACAATGGACAAATTATGATTATTCAAACGCCTTTACACATACGCGAAAAAGAATTATTGGAGTTTTTGGTCAAAAATGATATAAAAATAACGTATTTTCGTAATATTAGTCAATCCATCAAAAAATATTTTATATAAATGTTTGAAAAAATTATTTCATTATCATCAAAAAAAATAGATAAATATTTATTACAAAATTACCCAATTCTTTGGCAAACAAAGATTCATTTTGTGATTTTATACTCTTTGATTGCTGTAAATATAGTAGTAATACCAATATTTCTTTTGTATTTTTTTGGACCATATATAGAGCAAAAATTAGATAATTACCAAAAAGCAAGTGTTTCTTGGTTATTTTATAGTTTGTTTTTGGTACAAATTGGTTATTATATTTATCATCAAGTCATCAATATCAACCCTAAAAAAGACAGCCTAAAAACTTTCTTGTTGCGTGGAGGCTTGTATTTTGTGATTGTTTTGATGTTTATCAGTTATTTTGCCGCGATTAATTCTATTATTTATTCAAAAGTTTATTTTTGGTATGATAAAAATGAAGTTAAAAATGATATTGTTCAAATCAAAAGATTAGAAATGCTGGTCGATGATGAAAAAATCTCAAAATATACATTACCCAATTTTGAGAAAATATTACAACCATTTTTAAATACTGATTTGAATAAAAATGGAAATATTGACCAATTTTTAGTTTTATATACAGAAATCAAAAATAACAAAGATTTTTGTAAAATAGACATAGAGGCAAAACCCGAAATACAAGCAATAGTCAAAAAATTAAAATTAGACCATATTTTTGAAAAATATTTAAAAAATATTGTGTATCAATATAACAAAACAGGCGTTTATGATTACAAATATTGGTTTCCTTCTATTTTAAAAATATTAGACAAATACCATCCCAAACCTGAATATAGACCTGAATCTGCTACATTTATTTCGCAATACAACTATGGTGATATTGAAAGTGTGGCTGATGGTTTTGGTATTCCTTATGAATTTGAAAAAGAAATTATAAAAAATCCTACGATTGCTTTTGAACAAATAAAAGCCCGAGAACAACAAAATATAAAAGAATGGTATCAAAATATTTTTGTCCAATTTTTTTATGTTTGCTTGTTTGCTTTGTTGTTGTTGATAATTCCATTTTATACTTTTTATAATGTATTTGCTTCTGCTGTTATTTATTTGTTGTTAGAAATTTTAGTACAAGTAAACTACCGACAACTTTCTTATTTTTATTTTTTGATAATTTTATTTTCCATTACTTGTCTATATGCTTTATTGACTTATAAAAAACATTCGAATTGGATAGCCACAGGTTGGATAATATTCATCAATTTATTTTTTCTATTTGGTGTGTTTGATACAAACTTTCATCGGTTGATTACAAATAATTTTTTATTATTTTTAACTTATATTATTTCTATTTTTGTGATGTGTGTGTGGTATAATCAAATGAAAAAATTACCATTACAAGACAATCAATTTTATTTTTATCGTTTTAGTAATCTTACTCCCAAATTTTTGAAAAAAATAGATAGGTATTTAATACAAAACTATCCTGTCATTTGGGAAACAAGAATCCATTTTGTAGTTTTTTATTCTTTTTTTGTGGGTAATATATGTTTGGCATTGATAGGAAATTATCTAATTTTCCCTGATAAAAAACCTATTTTAGAATGGGTTTATCTTAATAATACGCTCAATTTATCTATATCTTTAGGAATTTGTGTCTTGTTGTTGGCTATGTATTTACAAAAAACAAGACCATATTATACTTCAAAAGAATTTTTGACACGTTGGGTGGTGGCTTGTGTGTTGGTGGTTTCTATTTCTTCTAATGTTTTGATGATTCCTTTTGTGAATATGTGTAAAATATATTATTGGTATGATAGAAACGAAGTCAAAGAAGATATTATTTTTTTGAATGCTGTAGATTTTTTGGTATCTGATTCCAAAAAATTCAAAGAAAATTTTATCAAGTCAAAATTAAATAAAAATAAAGATGTTGAGAAATATTTTGAGAAAATTCAAACCATAGAAAGCATATTTAATAAATATAAAAATGAAAAAACAGACCAAACAGATACAGAAAAAATCATTCAAGAACTTTCACAGAAACTATCTTTAGAGCCAATAATCAAAAAATATTTATTGGGGGAAATTTCTAATAATATTCATAGAAAGTATAAACTTACAGATTTTACAAAAGAATATATTTTTCCTAACTATATCAATACTTTGAAGAAGTATGGTGATAGCAAAAATACTCAATCTATTCCAGAAAACGGATATCACAATAGCATTGAAGATAAAAATTTACTAACTTTAGCACATTATTTTATGTTTTATACAAAGTTAGATTTTAGAGATAATCGCAGTTGTGGACTGGGTGTACATAAGTTTGACAAAAATATTTATGATGTAATTGTTGAAAAAATAGATAAAAAAATTATAAGTGTTACAAACT
Organism: Bacteroidota bacterium; assembly: GCA_004293265.1. Lineage (GTDB taxonomy): Bacteria > Bacteroidota > Bacteroidia > Cytophagales > Microscillaceae > RDXZ01. The sequence goes on from RDXZ01000011.1 coordinate 56,489, forward strand.
TTTTTTTATCACTCATTTTGATTGGTTATCTTGCTTTATCGCTTTTGATATGGAGGCATTGGTATTTGGTTTCTAATATATTAGCACTTATTTTAAGTATTATAGTGAGTATAATTTCAATTTTTATTATTGTGAGTTTTCCAGAAATAAAACTTGTTGTCGCGTTTTGTTTTTTTAATTTATTAGTAATCAGCAAGTACACAGAAAGTTATAAAAATAAAATGAAACCCTCTAACATAGAAGATATTTATGATATTCTTGAATCATATCAAAAATAAAAAAATGTAGTTATTGTTTAGTATTCTTTTATTTTGGGGTAATATTCTTTTATTCATTATTTCGAATTATCTGAATAAAACCAAAAAAAAACCTTTATTTTCATAAAGGTTTTTTTTATTTATCACACTTTGATTTCAACATCTACTCCAGAAGGTAGTTCTAATTTCATCAAAGCATCTACAGTTTTTGGGCTTGTAGAATAAATATCTATCAAGCGTTTATGAGTAGCTAATTGAAATTGCTCACGTGCTTTTTTATTTACGTGTGGAGAACGCAATACAGTAAAAATTTCTTTTTTAGTAGGCATTGGAATTGGTCCATTTACCACTGCTTGAGTTGCTTTCACTGCTTTTACGATACGCTCTGCTGATTTGTCCAACAAATTGTGGTCGTAAGATTTTAATTTGATACGAATTTTTTGATTCATAATAATTTTAGTAAAAAATATTTAAAAACCTATAAGACCTTTTAAAAATCTTATAGATTTTTTTGTTTTTGATTGAATATTAAACTATTTTGCAGATACACCTTTTGCTTTAGCAATCACATCATCAGCCAAGTTTTGAGGCAATATCTCATAATGAGAGAAAGTCAAAGAAGCAGAAGCACGTCCCGAACTAATAGTACGCAACGAAGTTACATAACCAAATAATTCTGACAAAGGCACATCAGCTTTGATAACTTGCGCTCCACCTTTTGTATCCATACCTTTCATCACACCTCTACGGCGATTTAAGTCCCCTGTTACAGGTCCTGTAAATTCGTCAGGCGTTACAACTTCAACACTCATAATAGGTTCTAAAATTTTTGCACCTGCTTTGCGTGCCGCTTCTTTGAAACCTAAAATGGCTGCTAATTCGAATGACAATGAATCTGAATCGACATCATGGAAAGAGCCATGAAACAAACGCACTTTCATTGATTCCACAGGATAACCTGCCAAAGGTCCGTTTACCATTGCTTGTTTGAAACCTTTTTCTACCGCAGGGATAAATTCTTTTGGAATAGCACCACCCACAATACCATTTATAAATTCGAAACCAACTTTGCCTTCGTCAGCAGGTCCGATTTCAAAATTAATATCAGCAAATTTACCACGTCCACCTGATTGTTTTTTATAAACCTCTCTATGTTCGTAGTTTTTAGTCAAACATTCTTTGTAAGCCACTTGTGGCGCACCTTGATTTACTTCTACTTTGAACTCGCGTTTCAAACGGTCTAAAATAATTTCCAAGTGCAACTCACCCATACCTCTGATAATCGTTTGACCTGTTTCTTGGTCTGATTCCAAACGTAAAGTAGGGTCTTCTTCTACCAATTTACCCAAAGCAGTTCCTAATTTATCCACATCTGCTTGTGTTTTTGGTTCGATAGCATAACCAATTACAGGCTCAGGGAAAGACATACTTTCTAAAACCAAAGGTCTTGCTTCATTTGTTAAAGTATCACCTGTTTTGATGTCTTTAAAACCAACACCTGCACAAATATCACCCGCTTCAACTCTTTCGATTGGGTTTTGTTTGTTGGCGTGCATTTGTAACAAACGAGAAATACGTTCTTTTTTTCCTGTACGATTGTTCAAAATATAAGAACCAGAATCCAAAAATCCTGCATATACACGCATAAAACACAAACGACCAACAAAAGGGTCAGTAGCAATTTTAAATGCTAATGCTGTAAATGGTTCTGAGTTACTTGGCAAACGAGTTTCTTCTAAACCTGTATCAGGATTTGTGCCTACGATAGGTGGCATATCCAAAGAGCAAGGCAAATAAGAACAAACGGCATCTAATACTGCTTGAACACCTTTGTTTTTGAAGGCAGAACCACACATCACAGGCGACATTGACATATCAATTACCGCTTTGCGAATAGCGGCACGCATTTCTTCTTCTGTAATAGAATCAGGATTATCAAAAAATTTCTCCATCAACGCATCATCATAAGAAGCGACAGCCTCTACCAAATTTTGTCTCCAAAAATTTACATCTTCTTGCAAATCAGCAGGAATAGGAATTTCTTTGTATGTTTTTCCTTCTGTTGCGTCGTCCCAAACAATTGCTTTGTTTGTAATCAAATCAACAACTCCTTTAAAAGTATCTTCAGCACCGATTGGCACTTGCAAAGGCACAGGATTTGCTCCTAATTTTTCTTTAATTTCTTTTACAGCATTGAAAAAATCAGCACCTGCTCTATCCATTTTATTTACAAAACAAATACGAGGCACGTGGTATTTATCAGCTTGTCTCCAAACCGTTTCAGATTGAGGCTCAACTCCTGATACAGCACAAAACAAAGCCACAGCACCATCTAACACACGCAAAGAACGTTCTACTTCTACCGTAAAATCTACGTGACCTGGTGTATCAATGATATTTACTTGGTATTGTTTAGTAATATCTTTGATAGGGTCTCCTTGGTCGGTTGGATAATTCCAAAGCGTAGTAGTAGCGGCTGATGTGATTGTAATCCCGCGTTCCTGCTCTTGTGCCATCCAGTCCATAGTTGCGGCTCCTTCGTGTACCTCACCAATCTTATGGGTTTTACCGGTATAATAAAGGATACGTTCTGTTGTTGTCGTCTTCCCAGCATCAATGTGAGCCATGATGCCAATATTTCGGAGGAATCTTAAATCTTTCATTGTTTTAAAAATATATAAAAAGATTTGAACTAAATTATTTTCTTATTTTTAGCCCAAATCATATTTTCTTTTAATTAAATATTAAATAATAAATGTATTACAAAAAATAAATAATTGAAATTTTATTTTTACCCTTTGTTAAAAACAAAATTTCTTATTTTTAGTAATTTACTTTTTCTTTGCTTAGAAACGGAAGTGAGAGAATGCTTTGTTTGCTTCTGCCATTCTGTGCGTATCATCTTTTTTCTTTACAGACGCACCTTCACCTTTTGAAGCAGCGATAATTTCTGCTGCTAATTTTTCTTGCATTGATTTTTCGTTACGTTTGCGGGCATAGTTTATCAACCATTTCATACCCAAAGCACTTTTACGTTCAGGTCTTACTTCGCTTGGTACTTGAAAAGTAGCACCACCTACACGGCGGCTACGTACTTCTACTCCTGGCATTACATTATTCAATGCTTTTTTCCAGATTTCGTGTCCGTTGCTTTCAGGTAGTTTTTTTTCTACCAAAGACAATGCGTCATAAAAAATAGTATAAGCTGTACTTTTTTTTCCGCGTTCCATTAAGTTATTAACGAATTTTGTTACTAATACATCACCAAATTTAGGGTCTGGAATGTGATAACGTTTTTCAGGTTTTTTCTTTCTCATTACTTTTATATAATCAATGATTACTATTTTTTACCTCCTTTACCTTTTACTGGTGCCGCTACTTGTCCTGGTTTTGGTCTTTTTGTACCATATTTAGAACGACCTTGTTTACGACCACTTACGCCTGCGGTATCTAATGCACCACGTACTATGTGATAGCGAACGCCCGGTAAATCTTTTACACGACCTCCACGCACTAACACAATAGAGTGTTCTTGCAAGTTATGACCTTCACCCGGAATGTAAGCATTCACTTCTTTTTTGTTACTCAAACGTACACGTGCGACTTTGCGCAATGCTGAGTTTGGTTTTTTGGGTGTGGTAGTATATACTTTTGTACACACGCCTCTGCGTTGTGGACAAGAATCTAAAGCGGGTGATTTTGACTTACTGATTAAAGCCTCACGCCCCTTACGAATCAATTGTTGTATTGTTGGCATTTTACAATTTATTTGTAGGGACTGTCTTTTTAGTTAATTGCCCCTTTCTATTTTAGAACTGCAAAGGTAGATAAAAAAAATAAATATACAAATTTTTTTCGTGTTTTTTTTATATATATTTTTAAATTCTATTTAATTTTCTGTTTTATTTTTTGTTGATGCTTTTAAATATATAAAAATTGATGTTTTTTAGACATATTTTTTATAAAAAACTTAAAAAATATATTTTATAAATTTTTTCTTTGTGATTTTTTTGATGTTAAATAGCTACTTTTTAATACTTTAATTGTCAAATTCATTTTCAAATTCAGATTTATCTTCAAGTTCAGATTGATTATTGAGTTTGTTTTCGAGTTGGGTTTCATTTTTTTGATTTTCTTTCAATTCATCTAAAATAGACTTCATATAATCTCTCAAATCTTCACAACCTGCTCCTGTTTGTGCTGAAGTCATAAATCGCAAAGGTGCTTCTTCCCAAGTTTTTAACAATTCACGTTGGTGTGCTGCTAATATTTTTTGAGTTTGATTGCCTGAATTTTTATCTATTTTGGTATAAATAATTACAAAGGGAACTTCTTTTTTTCCCAAGAAATTTAAAAAATCAAAATCAATTGCTTGTGGTTCGTGCCTCGAATCAATCAAAACAAATACACATTTCAAGTTTTCTCTATCCAACAAATAATCTCTTATCATTTTAGAAAATTGCATACGTTTTTCTTTGCCAACTTTTGCCCAACCATATCCGGGTAAATCAACTAAATACCATTTTTCGTTGATAAGAAAATGATTAATAAGTTGAGTTTTTCCTGGTGTTTGAGATGTTTTAGCTAAATCTCTTTTATTAGTTAGTTTATTAATCAATGAAGATTTTCCTACATTGGAACGACCAATAAAAGCAAATTCGGGTAAATCATCATTAGGACATTCTGTAAATTTGCTGCTACTTTTGGCAAAAGTTGCTTTTTTAATAATGTATGCCATCGTTTTTGATTGATAAAATTTGAAAGTGCAAAATTAAAGAATTTTATAAGAAAAAACAAAAATATTTTTTAACCTCTAATTTTCTTATATTTATTACATTTATTCTTCCACTCGAAAAATATGTTTTTATTCTTTTGTATTACGTAATATTTCTATTTGTTCCAATGTCAGACCTGTATGTTTAGCAATATCTTCGTTTGAAAGTATTGTTTGAAGTAGACTTTTCGCAATTTCAATTTGTGTACGTAATTGTGCTTTTTCAATGACAAGCATTTTTTCAGTTTTTTCATCGGTTTCACGCATACGTGCATATTCATAAG
>RDXZ01000080.1 GCA_004293265.1 Bacteroidota bacterium
CTGCTTGTGGGACACAAGCAGGGGCGAATTGGTTGTCTAAATACATATTTTTTTTTAAATTTCAAATATATACAAAATTTTTACAGCAAGTATTTTTTTACTTATTAGTTCTAAAATAAATCACATCAGCATCTTGCACGACATATTCTTTTCCCTCCAAAGCCATTTTTCCTGCTTCTTTGCAAGCGTTTTCAGTTTTATATTTTTGATAGTCCTCTAATTTAATTACCTCAGCCCGAATAAAACCTTTTTCGAGGTCAGTATGAATAACACTTGCGGCGGCTGGTGCTTTCCAACCTTTGCGAATCGTCCAAGCACGTACTTCCTGCACGCCTGCGGTAAAATATGTAATCAAATCCAAGAGGTGATAAGAGGCTCTAATCATTTGGTCAAGTCCTGATTCTTTCAAACCATATTCGCTTAAAAACATTTGTTTTTCTTCTTTGTCTGTAATTTCTGCGATTTGAGCCTCCAACGCCGCACAAATTTTGATAACTTGGTCGCCTTCTTTTTCTATGGCGGCTCTCAAATCTTTGACGTATTGATTATCTTGATGCAAGTGTTCTTCTTTGACGTTAGCCACGTACATTATAGGCTTGATAGTCAATAAAAATAAATCAGCCACAGATTGCTTCTGTTCATCAGAAAAAGGCAATGTACGGGCATTTTTGCCCTCAGAAAGATGTGCTTGATATGCTTTGAGAATTTGTAAATCATTTTTGGCATCTGCATCGCCTGATTTAGCGGCTCTTTCTACTTTTTGAAGTTTTTTTTCTACTGATTCTAAATCTTTGAGTTGCAATTCAGTTTCAATAATTTCTTTATCGGCTACGGGATTGACCGCGCCTGAGGAGCGAACTATATTGGCATCATCAAAACATCTTATCACGTGAACCAACGCACTTGCTTCGCGAACGTCTTTCAAAAAAGCGTTTCCTCTGCCGCCACCTGTACTTGCTCCTTTTACCAAGCCCGCAATATCCAAAAACTGCACCGTAGTTGGCACAATACTTTTAGGATTAACCAGATTTACCAAAATATCAATTCTTGGGTCAGGCACATTGACTATACCAATATTTGCCTCAATGGTTGCAAATTCGTAATTAGCTGCCACATTTTGAATATTAGTAAGTGCTGAAAAAAGAGTAGATTTACCGACATTGGGTAAGCCTATAATACCACATTGTAAAGCCATTTTTTTATTTGTATTCGAGATTTTATTTTTTATCTTTCTAAAAAATTTGTGCAAAGTTCTGAAATAAAGTGCTGAAAAAAAATTTTAAACCAAATTTTTTTTAATTTTCTAATGCTCTATATATTTCTAAAAAACTAATTGTATTAATTTATATATTAATTAATTTATATAATGATAGTAATTAGTGTGTGGATAAGTTTAAAAATGATTTTTTTAAATTGTACTATTTTTATATCGACAAATTTTTATACACAAAATAAACAATTGATTTTTAATTTATTATATACTTATCCACATAGTTATCCACATAATAAACCAAGATGATGTTTATTTTTTAAGCGTGGATAACTTTTGATTTTTGGTGGAAAAAATCGTTTATAACTTGTGGATAAGTGCTTAGTTATCCACACGCCTATATTTATCCACAACTTATCCACATTCGAAACCTTGTAATTGTGGATAACTCTCTTACTTATCCACAAGTTATCCACACAACTTTGTAGCAAAATGTGGATAACTTTTCAAAAAAAACTATGCCAAAAAAAGTTATCCACAGAAAAAAAATCGAAATGTGGATAAATAGTTTACTTATCCACAAAGTTATCCACATTAAACAAAAAATGTGGATAATTTTAAAAATTGTATTTTTTTTAGTCGATGGTTTTTTTATTAAATTTAAACTTTTGTATTTATTCTTTTTTACTGCAATAAATTTTGTTAAATAAAAAATAATAATGATAAAAATTAGAAAAAAATATTTATATTTGCGATAAAAATATAAAAATATGGAAAATTTTAAAAATGTAATATTACAAGGAGATTGTATAGAAGTGCTAAAAAATATTCCTGATAATACTTATGATATTATTTTTGCTGATCCACCTTATAATTTGCAATTAAAAAACGAATTATATCGTCCTAATCAAACTAAAGTAGATGGTGTTTTTGACGAATGGGATAAGTTTGACTCTATGAAAGATTATGATGATTTTTCTGAAAAGTGGCTTGCAGAATGTAGGAGAGTTTTGAAAGAAAACGGTACAATTTGGGTAATTGGGAGTTATCATAATATTTTTAGAGTAGGTGCAATTATGCAAAATTTGGGTTTTTGGTTTCTCAATGATATTATTTGGGTAAAAACTAATCCTATGCCTAATTTTAAAGGAACAAGATTTAATAATGCTCACGAAACATTAATATGGGCTTCTAAAAATAAAGGTTCTTCTTATACTTTTCATTATAAATCCTTAAAAGCTTTTAATGATGATTTACAAATGAGAAGTGATTGGCATATTCCAATTTGCTCTGGCAATGAAAGAATAAAAGTAAATGGACAAAAAGCACACTCAACCCAAAAACCAGCTGAACTTTTATATAGAGTTATTTTATCAAGTTCTAATCCAAATGATTTAATTTTAGACCCTTTTAATGGTAGTGGTACTACTGCAGCCGTAGCAAAAAGATTAGGGCGAAATTATACTGGTATAGAAAAAGAAAGTTTTTATATTGAAGTTACTAATGAGAGATTGCAAAAAATTATTCCGCTTGAAAAATCTTTATTGGAATATAAAATTGAAAAAGCACCACCAAGAGTCCCCTTTGGCTCATTGTTAGAAAAAGGATTTATAAAAATTGGGGAAAATTTATACTCAAAAAATAAAGATTTTAAAGCACAAGTATTAGCTGATGGAAGTTTAATTTATGAGGAATTGGTTGCTTCTATTCATAAAGTTGGTGCTTTTATCCTTAATAAAGAATCTTGTAATGGCTGGACATATTGGTTTGTAGAAAGAGATAATCAACTCATTTCTATTGATAGTTTAAGAAAAGAATATATTACAAAATTTATTCAAAATGAACAAACAATAGTAAAAAAGGAAAATAACAAAGAGTCTGTGGCAGAAATGAATGAAATGTTAAAAAAAATTGTTGAGGACGCAAGAAAAACAAAAACATTAACAACATAGTAAAAATGGAATATACTTTATTCAAATCAATATTCAATAAACAGATTTTTGAAAATTCAAAAGTTGATTTATTGACTAAAATAGTACTAAATCCAAGTCGTTATGTTGGGATATTCAGACCTACTAAACCACGTGCAAAAATCATACAAAATCTATCTCAATCTCATGAAATTCGTTTTGGTGATGCCTTTGAAAAATTACTTGAACTTTATTTTCAGGAAAATAATTATACTCTTTTACCAAAAAAAGTAAAAGATTTGAATAATGAAGACTTAAGTATCGATCAATTATTTTTTAAAGATAATGATTTATTTTTTATTGAACAGAAAATAAGAGATGACCATGATAGCACGAAAAAAGTTGGACAAATTAATAATTTTGATAGAAAAATTCAGGTTTTAAAAAATTATTATCCTAATGATAATTTAAAAGGCTTTTTTTATTTTATAGATCCTGATTTAATAAAAAATCAAAACTATTATGTAAAACAACTTATGGTACTTTCAAATAAGTATTTGAATGTAGATTTAAAAGTTTCTTATGGTAAAGATTTATTTATTCATTTGGATAAAGTATTTATTTGGGAAGAAATAGAAAATCATTTAAAAAAATGGCGTGAAGAATTACCAGAATTTCCTGAAATAAACTTTGATTTAGATTCAAATGAAACTTTTAATGAGATAAAAACTATTCCTCCAAATGTTTTTAAAGAATTGTTTGAAAATGATTTGGTTTATAACGAAATTGTTCTCTGTATTTTTCCAACAAAAGAAACTTTATATCTTTTATTAGATTTTTTTAAAAAAGAAAAAAGTTATAAAAATGTTGCTTTGATTTTGGAAAATAGATTAAAAAATTAGATTATTTTATATTATTTTCCACCAATATTTATCAAAGATAAAAAAAACATAAGTATTGATGGAAAATATTTATTGACATCTACCGCGTAGTCCTCAATACCAAAACCAAAGTAATAATGCTTGTAAATAAACTTAAAATAGGACTTAAGTCTCCAATTTGTTCAATAATTGCTTTTCTTACAGGTTCTACATAAATAATATCATTGGGCTGAATTAATAAATTTTGAGCGGTAACTCCTTTCATTGTGCTTAAATCAACTACATATACATCAGGATCTTTCAAATCACCACGAATAATACGAATATTTCTGGCTCTTTGGTCGTTGGGCATACCACCTGTTAAACCTAAAATTTCGATTAAATTCATATTTTCAGAACGCAAAGGCAATACTGTTCCTATTGCCCCTCGAAAAACAACTACTCTTTTATTGTTATAACGAGAACGAACAAAAGGTTTTTCATAAAATTTTGAATAACCACTGACCAACAAACTATCTGTTTGTACCAAAGTAAGCCCTTCTACTTTTACAAATCCTAATTTAGGAATATTTATCATACCATTTTGTTGCACCGTAAAATCTGGATAATCTAAGGGAAACATTTGTGATTGAAAACCACCTCCTACCCCTCCTGCACCTTGTGTAGGTGTGCCTTGTGCAGGCATACCCATACCTTGCCCCATTCCCATACCCATTCCTCCTGCTAAATTATTAGGAAGCCCTACGAATGCCGCTCTTGGATTAATAATTTCTTCTCCTTCAGCCGTATAAACTCTTACTTCTAAATGGTCGCCTTTTTGAATAAGATAGTTTCCTTCTGCATCTCTAATGCGTGCTTCAATTAATAGTTTACTTGATTTTATATTGGTAGGTGTTTTAAACATAATATTTTGGTTGTAAAATTTACAACTAAAACAACAACATAATAAAAATGTATATAAAATAAATTTTATCATAAAAATTTTGATTTTAAAAAGTGTAAAATTATAGCAAAAAAATCAATATTACAAATTTTAATTTGCTTTTCAATCAAATTTTGTCTAATTTTGCAACATTATGACAACTAAGGTTTTATTAGCAAAACAACATTCACTCAAAAGTGAAATTATAAAGGCTTTGCGTTTGAGTTATCCGATTGTGGTGGCTCAATTAGGAATTATTGCTATGGGTATAGCAGATACGATGATGGTCGGACAAATTGGTGCGACAGAGTTAGCCGCCGCAAGTTTGGGTAGTGGGCTTCATTTTTTGGTAGTGTGTATTGGCATTGGTTTGACCTCTGTGATTTCTCCTATGATTGCACAAGCAAACGCTACCAAAGACTATGGTTTGATAAGTAGAATTTTGTTAGCGGGCTTGTATGCTTCCACCATTTTAAGTATTTTGATTTCTTTTGTGCATATTATTTTAACCTATTTTATTTTTAATTTGGGGCAGGAAGTTGAAGTGGCGACATTGGCGCAGAGTTATTTATACGTCATTACTTTTGGAGTTTTTCCATTGATAATTTTTTTAGCAGCTCGGAATTTTACAGATGGACTATCTTATACAAAAATTGCCATGTATATCACTTTTGGTGGATTGATACTGAATATTTTTTTGAATTGGTTGTTTATTTTTGGCAATTGGGGATTTCCGCGTTGGGGACTTTTTGGAGCAGGTGTAGCAACGGCTATCACGAGAGTTATGATGATGGTGGCAATTCTTTGGTATATTTTTACACAGGAAAATTTTAAAAAATATCTTTCAAATTTTTCCTTTTCGAACATCGATAAACAATTGGTAAATAAAATAAATAGTTTAGGTTTTCCTGCGGGCTTGCAATATTTTTTTGAAATAGGTTGTTTTTCGATAGCGGCTTTGATGTCAGGTTGGTTAGGTAAATATCCTTTGGCATCACATCAAGTAGTTATTAATTTAGCATCTGCAACTTATATGGTAACAACCGGTATTGGTGCGGCAGGTTCGATATTGGTAGGAGAAGGAATTGGACAAAAAAATAAAAAATATATATTTAGGTCTGCTTTGATTTCATTGGGCTTAGCATCTATATTTATGGTTTTGATGTCCATTTTATTTTTAGTTTTTCAAAGTTTTTGGGTTGGATTATATTCCACAGATAAAAAAGTATTAGAAATTGCGATGGGTTTATTATTGATTGCTTGTCTTTTTCAACTTTCTGATGGAATACAATGTGTAGGTTTGAGTATTTTGAAAGGCATCGAAGATGTGAAAATTCCAACTATTATTACATTAGTAGCCTATTGGATTATTGGACTTCCTTCGGCATATTTGTTTGCTTTTACGTTTCAATTGGGTGTGTATGGTATTTGGTATGGCTTATGTTTGGGACTTACTGCCTCAGCAACCTTATTAAACATTAGATTTTTTTATTTATTAAAATATAAAATATAGTAACTATTTAGGTTGTTTTGGTGCAAGCGTGGACGCTTGCACCAGTTAATATCTCGTGCAAGCGTCCACGTTTGCACGAAATTCAAAATAATAATTTTATTAACCAACCTAATTAGTTACAAAATATAAACCAAAAAAAAGGATAGTACATGCGTGTTCTACCCTTATTATAAATCAAAAAAAAGAGGATAGTACATGCGTGTTCTATCCTCTTTTTATATAAAAATTAGTTCAAATTATTCAATAATTGTATTATTTGGAATAACTGCTCCTTTTTTTACGACAATAATGCCGTCTTTTATGGTATAAAGTTCGTGTTCTGTATTAGCGAGATGAGTTCCGCCTTTGATAATTACATCATTGCCAATTCTACAATTTTTATCGATAATGGCTTTGAAAATTTTACATCTTTTTCCAATACCTAACGCAATTTTACCATTTTTTTCTAACTCTTGTATTTCCAACAAAGTTTCATACTCATCTGCCCCCATAATATAACTATCGTTGATTTCGCTCATTTCTCCTATGCGTGTGCGTATGCCTATCACAGAATGACTGATATTTTTTGCTTGCACAATACAACCATCTGCTACCATTGTTTTTTCTAAAGTTGTTCCATTGATTTTTGAAGGAGGCAACATACGTGGGCGTGTGTAGATAGTATTTTCAGTATCAAATAAATTAAAATCAGGAACTTCCTCCGTAAGTGCTAAATTGGCTTCATAAAAAGAATAAATATTACCAATATCTGTCCAATATCCTTCATATTGATAACTTGCGACTGTATATTTATTGACGCTATTGGGGATAATTTCTTTACCAAAATCAGTAGCATCTTTCATTTCTTTTTCTAATAACTCAAACAAAAGTTTTTTATTAAAAATATAAATACCCATTGAAGCCAAATAATGTTTCCTTTTTTCTTGCATTTTTTTACCTGTATTGCTTATCCAATCCTTCAATATATTTGCTTTTGGTTTTTCGATAAACGAAGAAATGATACCTTTTTCATTGACTTTCATTATGCCAAATTCGGGAGCATCTTTTTCATCAACAGGAATGGTGGCAATAGAAATATCAGCATTTTTGGCAATATGATTATCTAACATCAATCTAAAATCCATTTGATATAATTGGTCGCCTGAAAGAATCAGCACATATTCAAAACTATGCTCTTGTAAATGATGTAAACATTGACGAACCGCATCAGCAGTGCCTTGAAACCAAGTATTGTTATCAGGAGTTTGTTCGGCTGCCAAAATATCCACAAAGGCTTTACTAAATAAACTAAATTGATATGTATTTTTGATATGCGTGTTCAAAGAAGCAGAATTAAATTGTGTAACGACAAACATACGCAATACGTCAGAGTTCATACAATTTGAAATAGGAATATCTACTAAACGATATTTTCCTGCAATAGAAACCGCAGGCTTAGAACGATTGGCAGTCAAAGGAAAAAGGCGTGTACCAGCACCTCCACCCAAAATTATCGCCAATGTGTTTTTAACAATATTTGTTTTCATATTTTTTTAAGTAATTAGTGTTTGAAACTAATTTTATATTTTTATGATTGATATAAGTAACATAGAATTTTATTTGAAAATATATCATTATTTATTGAGTAAATAGTGATATTGTTCACAAAAAAAACTTAAATACTTTGATAAATTTTTTCATAATTTTTTTGACTTTGTTCCCAAGAATTATCAAAAGACATAATTTTACTTCTTAAATAATGGAAAAAAGTTTGATTATGATACAATAACAAAGCCCTTCTGGTCGAAATAACAATATCGTTTTGAGTTGCTCTATCAAAACAAATTCCAAAACCTTCGTATTCTCCAAAATCTTTTACCGTATCTTGCAAACCACCTGTGCGTCTTACGATTGGAATTGTGCCATATCTCAAAGCATACATTTGGTTTAGACCACAAGGTTCGGTTCGACTTGGCATCAAAATAAAATCGGCGGCGGCATATAATCGGTGGGCTAAACCTTCATTATAACCAATATATACATTATAAATTCCTTCGCAAAGTGGTTTTAAAGCATTTAATTCGTTTTCGATACTATCTGCACCCGAACCTAATACTAAAAAATTAACATCACCTTCGGTTTGATACATTGCTTCGCCCATAGCAGGTGCTAATAAATCGGCTCCTTTTTCAGGCATCAATCTACCAATAAAAACAATGAGAGGATTTTCTTCATTTAGTCCAAAAATATCACAAATTTCTTTTTTATGAATTTTTTTGATGTCGTGAACGTTTGTTTCGTTATAATGATGTGTTAAATAAGTATCTTTTTCAGGATTCCAAGTTTCAAAATCAATACCATTCAAAATTCCGTAACATTTTTCGTGAAGTTGTGCAAAAAGTTGTTCCAAACCATTCGCTTCCTGCATCAATTCATACATATAAGATTTACTCACAGTAGTAACCGCATCAGCACAACGTACCGCAGACGACATTGGATTAATCATATTACTCCATTCCAACAAACCTGCCTTTGATTTTTCAAATAAAGGCAAATAAATAATTTTTGACCAACCAAACCAACCTTGATACAAACCATTATGAATTGTAAAAACCGTTTTTACCTTTTGCAAGCGATGAAAACGTCCACAAAATCTAACCATAAAAGGAATTAAAGCGGTGTGGTGGTCGTGGCAATGCAAAACATCAGGCTGGTGTTTCCATTGAGAAATCCAATCTAAAGCCGCTATTTGAAAAGCTAAAAATCGTTCTGTATCATCATTTTCAGCATATACACTATCACGATTGGTTAGCCCATCAATCAAAATACAATACAAATCAAAACCTAATTTATTTGTTTTTTCTTTCAAAACTTTGTAATGTAACAGATACCCGCCCATACTGATGTCTTGTTCGTAATCGGTTTGCCACTCGTTTTGGTGCATAAATTTTGTATTATACGCAGGCATCACTACTTTGGCATAATGCCCTGCTTTACATTGATATTTTGGTAAAGCACCCACTACATCACCCAGTCCGCCTACTTTTGCGACAGGATAACATTCTGCACTAAAATGTATGATTTCCATAATTGAATAATTAAAGTTATTTTTCTTGCAATAATACAATTAAATCTTTAAAATTCAATATATTTTTTATATTTTTTTTTAATATTATGTATCAAAAAAAAGCGTAATAAACAAAAAAGTCATTTAACTTGCCATAATTCCACCATCAACACTCAAAGATTGTCCTGTGATAAAACTACTTTCATCACTGCACAACCAAATAATTTGATTGGCTACATCTGTAACTGTTCCGTATCTTTTCATAGGAATTCCCAAACGTAATTTTTCTTCAAAATCGGGGCGGTCTATAAACATACTTTCGACCATATTTGTCAAAGTAAAAACAGGACAAACTGCATTTACTCTAATGTTTTTGCTTGCCATTTCTAAGGCAACAGATTTTGTCAAACCAATTACTGCGTGCTTCGAAGCCGCGTAAGGCGAACTCATTGGCATACCGCGCAAGCCTGCAACAGAGGCAATATTAACAATACAACCACTTTTTTGAGGTAACATTATTTTTAATTGTTCTTGCATACCATAAAAAACCCCATTTTGATTGATAGCAATTACTTTTAAATATTCGTCAATTGGATAGTTAATAGTTGGACTAAGTTTCCCTGAGATTCCTGCATTATTGACTGCAAAATCTAATCTTTGGTAAGTATTGTTCGTAAAATTTAACAAATCAGTTACTTGTTTGGCATCAGCAACATCACATTTAAAAAAATGTGCTTCTTGTCCTAATTCTTTGATAAGTTCTGTTATTTTTTGTCCTTCGGTTTCGTTGATATCTGAAAGGATTATTTTTGCGCCCAATTTTGCAAACTGAATAGCAGTTTCTTTGCCTATTCCTGCGGCGGCACCTGTGATGAGTGCAACTTTATTGCTAAATTTTTTTTCCATTTTTATTTTTTACGTTTATTTTTTATGTTTATTTTTTATTTTCTTTGGTTGATTTTTCTTTTGTTTTTTTTAAGTCAGATTCTTCTTTTGCTTTTGCTTTGACTTCTTTTAAACTCAAACTATCTACAATTTCTTGGTAAATTTGTGTCATTATTTTAGGATTTTCAGTATAATATTTAAAACTTTTACGAAAATAGCTAGAGTCTATTTTATGTTTTTTCCAAATAAAATTACTTTCTTTGTGATAATTAAAAATAGCACTATCATTATTGATATAGTTTGCTTCTGCAATTTTACCTTCTAATAAATGAATATCTATCAAAATAGCTCGCATTTTTTCGGGGCGAATAATATCAACAGGGATATTTTTATTCGAATTACTACAACTGATAAAAAAAAGAAATAGAAAATTAACTAAAATAATAAAAAAAATATTTTTTTTCATACTGAGATTATACTATAAATAAAAAAACTTCCCAAAAATAATACATTTTTGGGAAGTTTTCAACATTATTGCATTTTTTTTAATTTAATACACTAATTTTTGCACCATTTTGTAAATTTATTTGCCCTGTGGTAATAATTTTATCGCCTTCTGATAATCCTTCGATAACCTCAATTTTGTCGCCTTGTGTGATACCAACTTTTATATTTTTGATTTTAGCTATGTTTCCATCTGCGATATAAATTTTTGCATCTTTGATACTTCCTAATAGTGCTTTTCTTGGAATCATCAAATATTTTCCTTTTGCCCCAAATTCAAAAAATGCTGTGCCAAACATTCCTGCTTTTAATGGATTTGCACTTGAATTAGCCACATCTAATTCTATGTCATATCTTTTTGAAATATCAGATTTGATAGCAACGTTTTTAACACTGCCATTTATTTTTACTCCCGAATATGCTTCCACTTCAATTTGAACATTTTGTCCATTTTGAATTTTTAGCATTTCTGTTTCTGCTACTTTTACAATCATTTTTAATCTACTAATGTCTGTAATTTCAGCAATTGGTGTTCCAGGCGCTAAAAAACTTCCTTTTTCAGCAATTTTTCTACTTACTATTCCCGAAATAGGAGATTTTACTATCGTTTTTGCTAATCTTTCTTTCAATGCTTCTATTTGTTGTTCGCTACTTAAAAATCCAAATTTGGCATCATCTAATTGCATACCTGTTCCAGCGTTTGCTTTGTTTAAGTTTTCAAATCTTTCTAAATCTTTTTTGCGTTTGTCATAATTGATTTGAGCGATTTTTAATTCTCTTTGAATAGCCTCATCGTCTAATTTGACTAATATTTGTCCTTCATTGACAAAAGAACCTTTGTCAAAATAAATAGCAACTACTCGCCCTGCGGTTTCAGAGGCAAAATTTAACTCACGGAAAGGTTCAAAATTTCCTGTAGAATTAAAATTTCCATCAAAAGATTCTATTTTTGCAGCTGCTAATGCAACAGGAAAAACATCGACAACTTTTTCGACCATTTTTGCATTTTCTCTTGATTTTTCTTTGTTACGATACAAACTAACTGCCACCAACATTCCAAAACCTAATATCAATAATGGAATCCTAACTAATTTCCAAATTTTTAACATATATGTAAATTTTTTTTGAATCAACTTTCTTTTATTACCCTTTTATTATACAACTATATAACGATTGGAAACTAATAAAAGTTCCAAAGTTTCCAAAGTTTCCTAATTTTTTTTTCAAATAATTTTTTTTATTTTGAAATATATCCAAAAACAAAAAAAAGTCTTTCGCAAATTTGCAAAAGACTTTTTTTTGTTTTATTATTTTAAATACTATTTATCTAATATTTGAAATTCTGTACGTCTGTTCAAACTACGATTTTTTTCGTTTGTATTAGGATAAGCAGGTTTTTCAAAATTATAACCTTTAACTTCTACACGATTGGCATCGATTCCTCTTTCAATCATATAGTTGGCTACTGCTTTTGCTCTTTGGACAGAAAGTGCTTGATTGTAAGCGGCAGAACCGATATTACAAGTATGTCCACCTAATTCAACTCTTACAGAAGGATTTGCTTGCATAAATTTCAACAAACTATTACAAGATTCTTGAGAAACAGGTTTGTTTAAGTTACTTTTATCATAATCAAACAATACCAAAAACTTGAAATCAGGTTTTGCGGCAGGTTTATCTATATCAGTTTTACTAGTTGCCCCTGGAGGTGTGATGTTTAAACCTGTTTTGTCTAATTTTACCATAGTGCGTTTTGGAGCGCTCAAACGATAAATATCTTTATCACCCATTCCACCTTCTTCGGCAGATACATAATAACCCATTTTACCATCATCAGTCAATACTAAGTGTGCGTCATCTTCTGGTCCATTGACAGGGGTTCCTAAGTTTTCAGGTTTTCCAAACGTATCTCCTTCTTTTGAAGAACGAAATATATCAAACCCACCCATTGTATCGTGTCCTTTTGAGCTAAAATAAAAAGTTTTTCCATCGTTTGTTAAAAAAGGAGCGTCATCATCATAAGCAGTATTGATAGGTGCGCCTAAGTTTTTTGGAGTTCCCCAATCATTTCCTTCTTTTTTGACGACATAAATATCTAAACCACCCATTCCACCTGGTCTATCACTTGCGAAATACATTGTGTTTCCGTCAGGAGTAATACAAGCAGAAGTTTCTTGAAATTTAGAATTAATATTTTTGTTCATTTTTTTAGGCTCAGGAAACATATCTTTTTTGCTGTTTCTTTTGCTTTGATACAAATCACCTTTTGTTTTTGTGTTATCTCTATATATTAATAACAAGTTTCCGTCAGGAGAAAGTGCTGCTGCCGCATCGTGGTATTTTTTATTAAGATTAGCAATATTTTGTGCTTTTCCAAATTTACCATTTTTATTTTCAGCCATATAAACATCTTCAAAATATTCGTTATCAGAATAATCTACTCTTTTGCCTACATTTTCAGGTCTGCGAGAAGTAAATATCATAAAAGATGTATCACTTGGAATCAAAGGTGTATAATCAGGACCTGCACTATTGATGCTTCCACCTAAGTTTTCGATATCAGCATAAATAGGTTCTTTTGAATATTTTATACCATTATCACACTCAGTTGCTTTTTTATCACACATTTGTATCATATTATCCAACGCCGCAACTCTTTTTTCTTTGGCACGTCTTTTCATTTTTGTATCACCACTTACATCACTTTTTGCTTTTTCAAGAATAGGTTTTGCTTTTTGATACATTTCTTTGGCAGTTTCGTATTCTGCTTTTGAATGATACGCCTGTGCCAACATATAAGGAAGTTCAGGTTTGAAATCAGGAGTTTGGTCATATACTTTTTTCAAATAAGAGAAACCTTCTTTTTTAGAAGATGAGTTTAATAAACAAACTCCCATTTGATAGTTATATTCCAACTCATTGGGTTTTGATTTTAATAAATCTTTGTATATTTCCATTGCAGAATTATACTCATTGTATTCCATTGAGATTTGTGCTTCTTTATTCAAGCGAGCTATTTCTCTGTCTTGAGCTTTGGTTTGAAAACACAAAGCTAAAAGAACCAAACAAACGGTTAAAATAAATGTCTTTTTCATATTATATTTTTGTTTTTTTTTATAATTTAGAAGAATTTTTTATAAATAAATAATTATATACCAAAATTAATCCAAAAAAAAAAATAATTTTGATATATAATTATAAAAGTCTAAAACTATCTACTACGATAACGAGGATGACGACGAGTAGTCAAAATATAATTCAAATGAAATCCTGTAACTACATACATATCATTTCTACCAAATGCACCTGTTCCTCTTACATCACCTCTCAAACCATAACTGCCCAAACGTTGGTAGCCTGCTACAGGTACTAAGTTACCTAAATCATCGTTAGAACCATACATATTTGAAACTCCACCCACAATTGCACTAATAGCTGCCAAGTCACGAGTTTGTCCTGTCAAAGCAGAAGTTGGCTCAGCAGAACGGTCTGCCATTTTTTTCGCTAAATCAGAACTTAAGTCATTGATATTTGCATAACGTCCGCCTACATCGTCCAAGTGGTCAGTTGTAGTAAATCTGAAACCAATTTCAGCAGAAATATCTAATTTGTCATTCAAACGATAACGCAAACCAACTCCCACTGGGAACGCTAATTGCCACAAAGAATATGCTTTTGCATAACCCGCTTTGCCTTGTCCTTCTGTACCTAAAGGTTGTAACGCTACCCAATCTCCACCTCCTGGTGCTTTTGCTTTTGGATTATGGTAAAATCCTGCAATACCTCCCATAATATAAGGAGTTAAATAAGAACGGCGATAAAAACGTCCTTTGCTACTTTTAAATTCGTAAATACCTACTACAGCTAATTCGAAAAGGTCGTTACGAAAATGTAAGTTACGTCCATATCTTCCCGCAGTTTCTAAAGTTTTTAAGCTTCCTGATTGTGAATCATCAGCCGTAATTCTACCATAACCAAGACTTGCACGAAGCGACAAGTTTTTAGTCATTTTTTTAGAGATGTTGATAGCAAAATTTGGTCTTGTGTACTCAAACTTTGTAGAAACGTATTGTTTTAATGGATTCAAATCTCCAAAATAATTGAATGCGTTTACTTGAAAGCCTACACTCCAATATTTTTCAATTAATTGACTTGGAGGAGTTCTTTGGGCATAAATGTTAGTTGAAATGGCTAAGATAACCATCAATAACAAAAAAGGTATTTTCTTTTTCATATTATTTTTGTGTTTTTTCCCTTTTTTAATTTTTTGTTGAAAAACAAGTTTATTTTTAATTTTTATTTTTAAGTGATTTTTACGCCTGCAATTTAAAACTTTATTTTTTATAATACAAATTTTTGTATATAATTTGTATATAATATAAAAATAATAACTTTTTATTTATTCTAATATTTTAAAATAAGTAACTTTTTATTTAATTTATTACATCAAATTTTGTGTAAGGAATTAAAATTTTTGGAATTTTAATTCCTTCATTTGTTTGGTTATTTTCCAAAATAGATGCCACAATTCTCGGTAAAGCCAACGCACTGCCGTTTAAAGTATGTGCAGTATGATTTTTTTTGTCTGCATCTCTATATCTTAGTTGCAAACGATTGGCTTGAAAAGCCTCAAAATTACTCACAGAACTTACTTCTAACCAACGTTTTTGTGCCGCTGAATAAACCTCCATATCATAAGTCATAGCAGAAGTAAAACCCATATCACCTCCACACAAACGCAATACTCTATAAGGTAATTCTAATTTTTCTAACAATCCTTGCACATATAAACTCATTTCTTCTAAAATCTGATATGATTTTGATGGGTGAGCAATCTGTACAATTTCCACTTTATCAAATTGGTGAAGACGATTCAAACCTCGTACATGCGCTCCCCAAGAGCCTGCTTCTCGCCTAAAACAAGGCGTATAACCTACATTTTTGACAGGTAAATCTTTTTCTTCTATAATAACATCACGATATAAATTAGTAATTGGTACTTCCGCAGTGGGTATTAAGTACAATTCGTCTTCGTTAGCAAAATACATTTGTCCATCTTTATCGGGCAATTGTCCTGTTCCAAAACCAGATTCTTTATTAATCAAAATAGGAGGTTGAACTTCTTTATAGCCTTCTTTTTCAGCTTCATCTAAAAAAAAATTTATTAAAGCACGTTGTAATTTTGCTCCTTTGCCTTTATACACAGGAAAACCTGCTCCTGTAATTTTAATTCCCAAATCAAAATCAATAATATCATATTGTTTTATTAATTCCCAATGTGGCAAAGCGTTTTCGGGGAGTTGGGGTAAATTTTTTTCTTCTTTGATAATTTCGTTGTCTTCTGCTACTTTTCCTGCTTTTACGGCTTCAAAAGGTACATTTGGTAATTTTACCAACATTTCATACAACGTATTTTCTATATCTTTGAGTTTAACTTCTAATTCTTTTATTTTGATTTTTAAATCTAACGTAATTGTTTTTGATTTTTCGGCTTCTTCTTTTTTTCCGTTTTTCATCAGCTCGCCAATAGATTTAGATAATTTATTCATTTCAGAATTTGTATTATCTAATTCGACTTGTGTTTCACGCCTGCGAACATCTATCGCAATCACTTCCTTGACCAATGTTTCGGCATTGGCAAAATGGCGTTTTTTTAATCCTTCTATTACTTTGTCGGTTTGCTCACGAAGCACATTTAACAATAACATATTATTTTTATAATCAAAAATTTAAAATTATCACATAAGATTAAGATGCAAAGGTACATATAATTTTTATAAAAAAAATATATTGATATTAATTTTTTATTATTTTTTAGAAATAACATATTTTTTTTTATTTTTTTGCAATTTTAATTGGAAAAATAGTAAAAATATATTTTTTTATTATTTATTATAGTATAAATCAAACGTAATATTTTTGTAACTATTTAGGTTATTTTGGTACAAGCGTGGACGCTTGCACCAGTGAGTTGTATCTATTTAGGTTATTTTTTCGTGGTGTTGCAGATGTCCTATTTTGTCCTGCTGAACGAAGTGAAGCAACTAACTGCTTGTTAAAGGTGGTTTGT
>RDXZ01000081.1 GCA_004293265.1 Bacteroidota bacterium
ACAATTTTCCAATATTTTTTTTGTCAATAAAATTATTTTCAAAAGGTGCTGTTTTTGAACCTGCAATAAAATCATCAATTAATCCATAAAATCCAAAATAATTATTCATTGTACCTGTATATGGCGGGTCTAAATAAATAATATCAGCTTTAATATTATCTAATAGATTAAAAATATCATCATTATAAGCAATATTATTTTTTGAATTATTGAAAATAGCATTATTATATTCGTTTACATTTTGTAAAAAATGATATTTAAAAGTTTTATTGTGATAAGCTCTTTTTCTTTTATATTTTTCATAGCTATATTGTTCATCTCTGAGTTGCTTGATTTTATCCCAATTGATATTAAAACGTGAATAAGGCATTTTACGAATCATTGTTCTACGCATTAATGCAAATGCAAGTGATTTTTTTGTTTCAGATTCTAATTTTTCAATATTTTTTCTATATAAATCAAGTTCCTTACATTCTTCGGCAAAGAAAAAAACCTCTGAGTAGTTTTCAAACATAAAACCTTCATAAGGTTCGCCTGAAAATATGATTTTAATATCCTCTTTTGATAAAACCGTAGAATTATTTTGTATTAAGGCATTTGCAATATGATAGTTTATTTTCAAAATATCATTTGTGTAAACCTCAAGACCTCTAAATTTAGCTTCATAACTCAATGAGCAACCGCCACAAAAAGCATCAAACAAAGTATTTGCATCACTTGGAAATTGGTCGCAAATCCATTGGGCGATTTTTTCTTTATTACCTATATAATTAACCTTTGGATATTTAAACATTTTTAGACATTTTAATAATTACTTCTGCGATGGCTTCTGCCATTTTTGGTGGGACAGAATTACCAACTTGTTGTTGTTGTGATATTTTAGAACCTTTAAATATAAAATCATCAGGATATGATTGAAGTTTTGCTAATTCTCTTACTGTTAATGCTCTATTTTGTTCATAGTGAAATATTTTTCTCATATCACCTGTAATACAAACCGAAGGCTCATCACTTTTGTAACGAATATATTTTCTTATATCTCCTGATTTAGGTCTAATATTTACAGGGATTTCTTCTCTACTACCACCATCTTTAATATATCTCATTTTTTCAAGCATTTGTTCAGAATGATTCATAGCAATATGGTTTGGAATTGTTGATTCTTCACCTGATTCAAGCGGAGGTAAATGCTCAAGTACTTCTTTAACACTTAAATATTTTTTTACAGATTTGTCAGGAAATATAATCTCTCGATTTTGATTTGTACCAATAAATATTATTCTATTTCTAATTTGTGGAACACCAAAATCTGCCGAATTAAGAATTTTACATTCAACTTTATAACCAATTTCTTGAAAATCTTTTATAATTTCTTTTCTTGTTTCTCCTCTATTATGATTATAAAGCCTTGCAACATTTTCCATTACAAAAAATTTTGGTTGCACAATATTGACCACTCTTACAAATTCTTTAAATAGCTTATTTCTTGGGTCATCTATAAATTTTCGTCCAATGCTTCCTGCCATACTAAAACCCTGACAAGGTGGACCTCCTATTACAACATCAATTTCATCAAATTCTTTTAAATATAAAATTTCAGAATCACTCAAATCGCAAATATCTTTTTGAATGAGTTGATGCTCTGGAAAATTATATTTATATGTAGAACAAAAATTGGGTTCGATATCTACAGAAAATACATTTTGAAAACCTTTTTTATCAAATCCTAATGAAAATCCACCTGAACCTGAAAATAAGTCAATATATTTTAATTTGTAATTCATATATTTATTCAAATAAAAAAATATTTTTCACAAAGTTAGTTATTATTTTTCAAAAAATCAATAAAAATATAAAAAAAAATGTGAATATGTTTAAAAAAATACCAATAAAGACAAAAATATTTTAAATATAAATATTAATGCAAATATTGTATTTTTTTTGGACAAATAAAATATTTATGTCAAAAAATATTTATTATTGTTGGTTAAATAATATGAAAGCAATAGATGAGAAACGAATATCAAATAATTCGCTGATTTTTTGAGAGAAGTTTAGATAGTTATGTAAAAAAAATCTAATCATTTAGGTATATTTTGGTAAAAAAAATTCGTGCAAACGTCCACGATTGCACACAAAATACCTCAATAATCACAAAGATAATTCTCAAAAAATAAGATTAAAAAAATCAAGTATAAATAAAAAAAAACAGACTCTAAAAACATTATTTTTGGAGTCTGTGGAACCTAACTAATCAAAAACTTACAATTATGAAAACCTATAATTATAACAAAAAAAATTTTTTTTTGTTTAAAAAAACACAATATTTTTTTAAAATATTTCTTTTTTATTTATAAATAATTGATTTTCAATGTTTTATTTTTGTATTTTTGTATTAAATTTTTTTATAGTTTTATTCAGCTATCCATTCTAATGCGTTTTTTTCATCATCAAAATATCTTGTATTTAATAATTGTCCTTTTTCTTCTTCAAACGTTTGCGTCAAAGACATACTTACAAAAGCATCTTCTGGTAAAATAAAAGCAATTTTTTTAATTCCAAGTGCCAAATAAATCGGAACTATCTGGGAATCGTGCCATTCTTGAATATCCAAGCCCATAACTACATGCCCATAGCGAGTGTCCACCATAAATTTATCACAATTATGTTCCTTTAATGAATCTGTGAAAAGAATTAAATGAAGTTTAAAATCTTCATCTTCCATATTAGCGGCATCTTCGAGCCAAGTGATATACATCACATTGTTGTCTAATACTCGCATTTTCCAAATGTTTGTGTGAAAAATATCCATAGTTTTTATATATTTTTTTTACAAAGGTATTTATTTTTTTGAATAAAAAAAAAGTAATTCTAATTTTTTTTATTTAGAATACAATAAATAAAAATTTAGACAAATCTAAATTTTTATTTTGATTATTCAAATATATAATTTACATTTGCACGTAAATATATATACCACATAAAAATATTTAAAAAAAATAAATACAAAAAAAGAAAAATGAAATTTACTCAATTATTATTTATATTTTTATTATTATTAAACACTATTTTTGCTCAAAATATAACTATTTCTGGACTGATTACTTCAGAAAAAAAACCTGTAGAACTCATAGAAATTGGACTTAAAAACACAAAAATATACACAATGAGCGATTCATTGGGCTTTTTTGAGTTAAAGAACATTCCCGAAGGAGAATATATAATAACGATAAACGGATTGGGTTTTGAAAAATTAGAACAAAAAATAACACTTAAAAATAACGAAAATAAACAAATTAATTTTAATCTAAAATCTTTATCCACAGAAAATATATTGGAAGAAGTGGTAATTTCTGGAACATTAAAAGAAGTTTCAAAATTAGAAAGTCCTGTACCTATTGAAGTTTATACCAATGCTTTTTTTAGGGCTAATCCAACGCCTTCTTTGTTCGAATCTTTGCAAAATATTAACGGAGTACGTCCTCAACTCAATTGTAATGTTTGCAACACAGGCGATATTCACATCAACGGTTTAGAAGGTCCTTACACGATGGTTTTGATAGACGGAATGCCAATAGTGAGTGGACTTTCAACGGTTTATGGTTTGACAGGTATTCCGCAATCGTTTATTGAGCGGATAGAAATTGTAAAAGGTGCCGCCTCTACTTTGTATGGTTCGGAAGCAGTAGGCGGTTTGATAAACGTAATCACAAAAAAACCAAAAAATACTCCCTTAGTTTCTGCGGATATTTTTAGTTCAAATTGGTTAGATGTCAATACAGATGTAGGATTTAAGTTTGATGTCAATTCAAAAACCTCCACTTTGTTGGGCATCAATTATTTTAATTATCAAAATAAAATAGATAACAATCGTGATGGTTTTACAGATGTAACATTGCAAAACCGAATTTCTGTTTTTAATAAATGGAATTTTGAACGAAAACAAAAAAGACAATTTAATGTAGCGGTCAGGTATGTCAATGAAGATAGATTTGGGGGAGATATGCGTTGGAATAAATCTTTTAGAGGTAGTAATATTATTTATGGTGAAAGTATTTATACAAAAAGATGGGAATTATTTGGTTTGTATCAGTTGCCAACAACCGAAAATATTAACTTGCAATGGAGTATGAATGGGCATAACCAAAACTCATTTTATGGAACGACCTCTTATAATGCACAACAATATATCGCTTTTGGACAACTTACTTGGCACAAAACATTATTCAATCAACACGATTTTTTATTGGGTGCGGCTTATCGCTATACCTATTATGATGACAATACTCCCGCAACTGCTGATGAAAATGGAATTAAAAATATACCTTCTGTTATCAAATTGCCCGGTTTTTTCTTACAAGATGATATAAAAATAAACGCACAACATAGAATTTTATTAGGAATGAGGTATGATTATAATAGTTTATATGGCAATGTTTTTAGCCCAAGACTTAACTATAAAATCAGTTCAAAAAATAATTTAAACATTCTTAGAATAAGCATCGGCAATGGATATAGAGTGGCAAACGTATTCACAGAAGACCACGCGGCACTCACAGGCGCAAGAAAAGTCGTTTTTGCTAATCAACTCAAACCAGAAACTTCTTGGAATAGTAATATTAACTTTGTAAAAAAAATATATACTAAAAAAAATCATTCCTTTGGAATCGATGCAAGTGTTTTTTATACTTATTTTAACAATAGAATTATTCCTGATTATTTGACTGATGTTAATAAAATTATTTATGATAACTTAAATGGTTTTTCTGTTTCCAAAGGTGTGAGTTTAAATTTGGATATTGAATTAGAAAATGGTTTAAAAATAATCGCAGGGGGAACTTTTATGGACGTAACTTTTACAAATAATGGTATCAAACAAAGACAATTATTGACAGAAAAATTTTCGGGTGTGTGGAGTGTGAACTATTATTTTTCAAAAATTGGTTTATCTATCGATTATACAGGCAATATTTACGGCTCTATGTTGTTGCCTCTTTTGGGTGCTTTGGATAATCGTGCTGGGGAATCTCCTGTTTGGAGTTTACAAAATATACAATTGACAAAAAAATTAAAAAAAGGTTTTCAAATATATGGTGGTGTAAAAAACTTATTGAACTATACGCCACCTGCTAATAGTATTGCTCGTCCTTTTGACCCTTTTGATAAAGAAGTACAATTTGATGCCAATGGACAAGCAATATCAACTCCCAATAATCCCAATGCTTTGACTTTTGATGCTAATTATGTTTTTGCTCCCAATCAAGGCATAAGATTTTTTGTAGGATTGCGTTGGAGTTTTAGATAGTTTTTATTTTTTTAAACTTTGGACATAATTTGATAATTTTTTGTGATATTTTTTTGACTAACTTTCCAAAAGTTCAAAAAGTTTTCGAAAGTTTTATTATACTCTGTCCCAACCGCAAACTTTTCCGTCATCACCACAATACACCACTTCTTCTTCAGGTTGTATAGATTGCCCTGTATGTGAATCAAAAGAAAAAGCCTGATATAAATCTTCGGAATCGATATTTTCCCAATAAATAATATCTTCAGCAATGGCTAATCTATAGCCCCAAATTTCATAAATTGGTCTTTTATTAAGGTATTTTTGATGAGTAGAACATCTCAAAACAATAGCAATATTTTGTACTTTTTGTAACACTTGCATCAAATAAGTTTCTAAAAGTTTATCGCCATCAATTTTTCCATTAAAATAATATTTACCTTCTTTTTTTTCTGCTTCCCACAAAGCACTTTCTTCGTTGTCTATTAAGCCCGGTACAATCGTAATAATTGCCTCAAACATAATATTTTTTGATAAAATATGAATAAAAGAAATAAAGTCTTGGTTTGTAATTTTATTAATCATATAAGTAAAAGAATTTATTTATTTTTTTTGTCGGTAGCTATTAGGTACACTAAAAGGAAAAGCCAATTTATCGTGTGTAAAAATTACATTTTGATAACGAATGTTGATAGTTGTTTTGGCAGGTTTTCGAGTATTTTTATCAATATAACTTACCAAAATAGTTGCTTCTTCTGGAAACCAAATTTTGTTATATGCTTTATAGTTTTGGTAATTAATTTCCAAACGATGTCCTGTGCGTGTGTCCAACAAAAAAAGTTTTTCTAATTTTTTATGTATTGGATTGAGATAATTATCAATATTGATATATTTTAATTTTTGTTTGATAAGAATTTGATTATCCACAACATTTTTACGAGTTGTATCAAAATCTTTCAAAGGCATTTCTGCTAAAAAAATTCCTTGTAACATTGAATAATCGACCTCAAAATTGAGCAATCGGCTCAATGTATCAAAACTACTTTCTGTATATTTTTTTTCTATTCTGTTGATAATAAAAATAGAATCTTCTCTCAGAGTAGCACGCAAACCTTCGATTCCCAAAGGACCTGTGGCAGAAATCCAAATTTTTTTATTGTTTTGAATCCTCAAGCCCAATTTAAAGTCGCTACTTTCTTTAGGAGATTGAAAATCAACTTTTGCTTTGATAGAGGCAAAGTCAAAAGTGCTATCTTGTGAAGGTGTAATTTTGGCGGCTGATTCTCCGTCATCATTGTTGTTTTTGATGGTCGGAGTACGTTGGCAAGAGGCAAATATGAAACAAAAAAAAGAAAAAATAATGATGAAATAACGCATTTTTTAGAAAAATTATGGAACACAAAATTTAGATACAAAATATGAAAAAGTATGAAGCCTTTATAAAAAAATATAAAAACTTCACACTTTACTTAAAACCAAAAACTAACCAAAAAAGTTTATTCCCAGACCAAAATTTCTATTCTGCGATTTTCTTGTGCCTGCCATTCTTTTTTTTCTTCTTTCCAAATTGGTTTAGATTTTCCCAACGGAATTACTTGCAAACGATTGGCATCAATTCCTTTTCTGACGATATAGTTTTTGATTTCCTCTGCTCTTTGTTTAGACAAAATCATATTTTTTTCACTCGTTCCGACCAAATCTGTATGCCCAAAAATATCTGCTTTTGCTTTTGTGTTTGATTTCAAAAACGAAATAACGGCTTCAATATTTGCTGTAAAAGTTGGTTTCAAATTACTTTTATCAAAATCAAAAAAAGCAACTGCCTGTGGTGGAATTAAAATAATTTTATTGCCTGTTTTTTGATTGTTACTTATACTTGACATATAATAATTTCTTTCTTCCTCATCAAAACTAAACTTTTCATTGGTTTGATAGTTCGTAAAAGTTGTAATGGTTTTTCTGTTGTTAAAATATTTTAGTCCGATTTGTCTTTTTCCATTCTCTTTATCTTTACTTACGATAGGTTTGTAAGTAATTTCATAATAATTTTTGAAAAGTCGAGGCAATTCAGAATAAGCTTCATCAATCAAAGAATCGTTCACGACTGCAATCGCTTTTCCATCGGTTATCCAACCCATTGCGTTCAAAAGTTCCATATTTACGCCCTCACCCAAGCCCATTGGATATAATTTAATATTTCTTTTTCTTGCTTTGAGTGCCAAATCAACGGCTCTAAACAAACGACCTTTTTTTGCGTGAGAAAAAGAAGAATTTTCGTGTCCATCTGTAAACACAAACAATATTTTTTGTCTATCTTTCGAATTAGCAGTGCTATCAAAAGTTTCCAAAGCCTCGTCTATGCCCGCGTACAAAGCAGTGCTTCCACCAAAATTATTCAAACCTTTCCATTCTATATCTTTGATAAGTTCGTTGGTAGATAAAGTCATTGGTTTTTCCGTTTTTAATTTATCATCAAAACGAATCAAAGACATTTTGTCATCATCATCTTTTTTGTTTAAAAATTTTCTGACTGCACTTTCCAAAGGATTAATACTACTTCCCATTGAGCCACTATAATCCAAACACAAACCAATATCGTAAGGCGAAGATTTTAATTCATTAATTTCTTTGACTTTAAAATTAGAAATCGTTTGTTGTTGTGTGCCAATACTTTCCACTAATTCAACAAAGAATTTTTTTGCCTCTGCCTCAGTAATAGAAGGCGGTGCCAAACCACGAATAAAATTACCCGTAGTATCTGTTACCAAAATTCTTAGTTTAATTTCATCAGGAAATTTACTTCTATCTACTTGAAAAATATCAAAAATTAATCGCTTTTTTAAAGCATTATTATCGTCATTTTTAAAATCTTTATAATCGATGGCATTTTTGATGAAAGGTCTTGTTTCTTCACATTTAACTAACCATTTTATTTGATGTTCCTCATCATATTTATCATTAAAAACTAACATCACTTCTGTATTTTTGCTAATTGTGAATGTATGTTTTCCCTTAGCGTCTATATTTTCATACGTATCTTTGCCTACTATCAATTTTATATTTTTTGCACTTTCAGTATTCCAAGCCAAAGTTACTTTTTCGTACAAACCTGCTTTTAATTTAGAAGGAATAAAATTTGCTTTTACTCTCAAAACTCCTGTAGAAAACTTGACTTTTGTTTTTTTGTTATTGGGATAAGTAACAATAAAATCGGTTTCAAACAATCTATCTTCTTTTTTTGGGACAACAATGTAGGTATCTGTGGGTTTAAATGTATTGCTTACTCCTTCGATTTGGACGACTTCTGCACCGGGAAAATCCCAAGTCAATACGTTATTATCGCCTGCTATCATTTCAGGCGAACCAAATTTGCTTGCTACTCTGATGCCTGCTTTCAATTTTTTTACTTTAACGGTATGTGTGGCGGTGGTGGTATCTCCAAACTGCCCAATAGCAACGATTTTAAAAACTTCAGTAGTATCTAAGCCCAAAGGCAAGAAAAATTTACCTTGTTTTTTGTCTAATGGTTCGTTATAATTTTCTAAAAAAACTTTGTCTGCTTTTTCTATTCTCCAAATAAGAGAAGCCCTTGTGCTTGAGCCTAATGTATATTCTTCAGTGCCTTTAAATTCAGCAATGATAGGTGGATTTTTAGCAATTGTTCCTGAGAATATTTTTTGTTCTGTTTGATTATTTTTTCCTTCTACAATCAAAGTATAAGAATAATTTGTAACAGGTTTGAATTGAAATTTTGTGGTAGCAGGATTGATTTCTATTTTATTATTAGTAACACTATCTAATAAATATAGTTTTTTGGCATTTCTAACTTCCCAATTCAAAGTGGCTTTTTCACCTTGTAATACTTTTCTGTTTCCTGAGAATTTATCAATTTTTGGTAAAGATGATTGGCTACACGCCATCATCATTTGGCTTATCACGAAGACAAACAAAATTATTTTGAATTTAAACATATAAAAATTTGATTTGAAAACACTTTATTTATACGTTTTTAAACGCTATTTCAATATTTTTGTTTGTTTGATGTAAGAAAATATTAATAATCTGCGTTAAAAAATATATTTTACCATATTTTATATCAAGTATTTTTGATTTCAATTTTTATTTTTGTTCTTCTTTTTTGGGCAAAGGCAAAGGATTATTAGTTATTTTTGGTTTTATTTCATAATCTTTTTTAAATTTTTCCAATGTTTGTTTTTCTGCATAAGTTAAAGTCGGAAATTTATATTTTTTTCCTGCTAATATTTTATCAATTCCGTCAATGATATTGACAATTTTGTTTCCAATTTGGGTATTATTCAAAATGACTAACATACTTTCTTCAAAAATATTTCGGTGCATATAAGTTCTAAAACCTCGATACAAACCATGATGATAAGCAATTTCATTATCATAAATTTTCCAGCCCATCCCAAAATCATCATCAGGTATAAAAGCTTCGTTTTGTAGTGTTGCTTTCACTAAAATATTTTTACGAATACCATTGTCCCATTTCAAAAAATCGTTTGTAGAAACACAAACCCCCTTCTCCCCTACCATTCCATCAAATTTATGATAATCCAAAGGCACAAACCCCAAAGGATTAGGCGAAGAAAGTATATAACCAAAAGCCCTTTTTTTATCTACATTGATAAATCTTGTAACGACTTTGAGTTGAGTTTCGACCTTAATTTCTCTATCGCTCACAGGAATTGTGTCAGTTTTTAGAACGATAGTATCTTGTTTGATTTTTGTTTCTGTATTTTTAATGGCATACACAAAAGAATCTTTCATTCCTAATACATCAAAAATATTTTTTTGGACAAACGAATGATAAGACATTTTACTTATTCTTTCAATAACCAAAGCCAAAAAAACGTATCCTGTATTGCTATAAGAAACTCGTCGACCGGGTTTAAAATGTAGTTTTGGTTTTATATCTCTAAAATAATATAGTAAATCTTTATTATACAAAGTATTTGGATAATCTTTGTAATAATGTAAGATAGAATAATCGATTCCAAAATAATCAGGCAGTCCAGATTGATGCCTTAGAAGATGCCTAATTGTGATTTTTTTATCTTTATAACTCTCTAATTCGGGCAAATAAGTGATAATTTCATCATCAAGTTTTAATTTTCCGTCCTGAACCAACATCAAAATACAAACGGCTGTAAATTGTTTTGATACCGAAGCCAAACGCACAGGAGTATGGATAGTCATTGTATCTTTTGTATCAAAATTAGCATATCCGTAGGCTTTGTGATGCCAAATTTTACCTTTTTCTACCAATAAAACACTGCCATTGAATTGATTTGTTTCGTACATTTTTTGCAATAATTCATCAACTTGTTTGATTTTCAGAGAATCTTCTAAGGTTTGTGAATATGCAAATTTGAACGAAAAAATGAAGAAAATAAAAAATAATTTTAAAAGTAAAATATTTTTTTTTGTGTGATTTTTGATTTGTTTCATCGTTATTTTTGTGTTGTTTTAAGTGCTTAAAAAGATAATTTTACATCTTCTATATCCCACTTTTCTTTAATTTTTCCACCATTTTCTTTGAGTTCTAATTGAATAATATTTTCTGCTTCTATTTTCTTTTTCCAATCAGAATTATCCCATTTTCCGTTGTTATTTTTATCAATAATAATTCGAAATCTATATTTTGAAGCAGGCAAATATTCAAAATTAAATTTTTTGACATTGTTTCTAAACGCCACAACTTCCTCTTTTTCATTGATTAATTGT
Source organism: Bacteroidota bacterium (assembly GCA_004293265.1). Classification (GTDB taxonomy): domain Bacteria; phylum Bacteroidota; class Bacteroidia; order Cytophagales; family Microscillaceae; genus RDXZ01. Next base: position 11,033 of record RDXZ01000081.1, read on the forward strand.
AGTATATAAAAAGGTTCTTTTGTATCTACACTGCCGCTAATGGTGGCAAATTGTAAAGGATTTTTGATTGAAAAAGTTTTTTTAAAAGCATTACTACTATCTTTTTCTACATTGATAAATAAAACACTATCCGCCAAAATTTCAATTTTTTCTTTAAATTTTATATTCTTTTTTATTTTGATGCCTGTTTTGTATGTGTTCCATTGCCAATCTTGCCCTTCTTTTTCTAATAATTTTTGTATTTTTGCAGTATCTTTATCAGGATAATATTTTAATTTTTCAGGAAAAAAAGAAATAATTGGCTTTTCTGTGGATAAAATCAATTCCAAATCTTTCTCGATTCCGCTACCTGTTGCCAATTCTACTTTTGGGTCAAAACGCTGTTTTTCTTGTTTTTTCTTTGTTTTTGGAATGGGACAAAATATTTTTGTATCTAACTTTAAAACATTTTCTGAGGAATCAATAACATTCATTTTTACAGGAATACTATCGTTAGAAAATTCTTGCGTATATATTCTCAAATTTTTATTGTCCAAAGTATAATATAATTTGGTTTTTGATTCGATATTCACTGCTGATATTCCTTCTCTAAATTCAAATTCATAATGAGAATTGAGCATATATTCTTTGGAAATCTCTGCTTTTTGATGATCTTCTTTTGCTAATAACAAATTAAATTCTTTTTTTTCGTCTTTTGGTAACACAATTGGTTCGTTCACAAAGCCCAAAGGCTCTCCTTCTTGGTAAGTTGAATTTTTGTTTTGTTCCTGCCAAGCAAACAATCTATATTTTCCTTCTTTGACGTTTGTGAATAAAAAATTACCTTTTTCATCAACCAAAGTGAAATAAACAGGGGTTTGTTTTTCTATATTCAAAGTATCACTATCTTCATATAAATTTACAATAGATTCTTTTGGAATTTGTCCCGAAAACAAACTTTTTACACTTCCTTTCAACATCAAAGTATCTAAAATATCACCTGTACTAAATGCTATTCGTGGTAATTGTTTTGAAACTGTATCAGCAATTGCTATATTTCCTTCGTTTAAATCTCCGATGCCTTGTCTAAAATTAAAACTATATGTAGTATTTTTTTTGAGTGGCTCTGAAAAAGTGATTTCTAAAATATTTTTTTTAATTTTATGTTTATAATTGATTTTTGGAGAGATAAGCAATTCAGTAGTAAAATCTTTTTCCTTAATCCATTCATTAAAAACCAAATATAATTTTGTTCCTTGATAGTTTTTAGCCAATGGAAGCGGTACAGACGAAATAATATAAGGTGATAAAGTATCTTTTGAACCTCCTGTGGGTGCAACGCGATTTGCACATCTTGAGAAAGAAAAACCAATCAATAACAAGAAAAGAAAATAAATAATAAATTTCATCAGATAAAAAATGTACGATTTATTAAAATCAATACATAAAAATTAAAATTGCAATCTTAATCATAAACATAAGTGCAAATATAGACAAAAAAATCTAAAAAAAAAGAGAAAGGAAATAAAAATAATTCCCATATTTTTGATATTGCAATGATTTTAAAATGGAATTTTATATCTTTTGCCTTTTAAAATATTTTCAATCATTGTTTTTGTATCTAAAAAAATAGTAGAATTATCGTTGGTTAATAAAATAATTTTTGTTTTTTGTTCTCTCCACCACCAAATTCCTGTTTGAAATCCGAGCCATTTTCCTGTTTGAAACAATAATTTTTCATCTTGTTTGATATGCCAACCTTTTACAAATGGTACAATTTTTCCATTATTTAACACAGAAGGTACAAAATTATCTTCTTTTTCATTATCAAAAAAAATATCATTCTCATAAAAATTTTCAAACTCGTGCAAATCATTCAAACTTGCCCAAAGTCCTTCCGCTCCATAAATATATTGCAAAAAATGGTCATCAAAATTCTTTTTTCTATCCAAATAAAAAGCATCAACACAAAAAATTGGTTTTTTTTCTGATAAAAAAGGAAGATATAATTGATTGATTTTCAAACCTTTACATAAATCTTCTTTCAAAAAATCTATCCATATTTTTTGACTTACCAATTCTACTATGCGGGCTAACAAAACATAATTGCTTGGGCTGTACTGAAAATCTGACTCAGGTTCAAAGTGTAGTTTGGGCGCACTGCCTATCAACCAATCGATTACGTTTCGGTTGGTAGCATAAGTATTTATATCTGATGAACTATTTAAAAAATAATTTTGATAGTCAGGTAAGCCAGAAGTGTGATTGAGTAAATGCTTGATTTTCAATTTTTTATATTTTATATTTTTAAAATATTTAGTCAAAGAATCTTCTGTATTTATTTTATTTTGTTTGACCAACAAATCTATCGAACTTGCTGTAAAGATTTGTGCAACACTTCCAATATGAAATGCTTTTTGGGTATTCAAAATATTATCCAAATCACGTTTGTATCTATCGGTGGTGCCATAACATCTATTTAACAAAATTTTTCCATTTTCTTGGACAAGCAAACAACCATTCCATCGGTATCTTCTTGCAATTTCAGATAAAATCATATCGATAGTATATTTTTTAACTTCACTCCATTTATTTTTGACCGAATCAATTTGTTGATTGAGTGTTTTTTCTTCTTTTTTTATTTTTTTATTTTGACAACTTGTGGCTAATAAAAAAAATATAATCAAAGAAACAAGAAAGAATATAGTTTTATACATTCAATTTTCAAATAAAAATATTTTTTAAAATAAATTACGAAAAATTTGGTATTCTCAAAAAAGTGCTATACTTTTGCATTACACATAGCTGGTTGAAGGATACCGAAGTAATTTTAACTCCCCGTTAAAAACTTCGGTTTTTTTATTTTTATGCCATTTGAAACAAATTTAACGCATTTTGAGTCGTTTTTTTGCTAATTTCTTCCAAACTTACGCCTTTAATTTCTGCTAACTTTTGGGCAACAATCGGAATATAACTTGATTCATTTCTTTTGCCACGATGCGGAACAGGTGCTAAATACGGACTATCCGTTTCCAAAACCAAATATTCCAAAGGCACATCAATCAATACACTATCCAAACCGCTTTTTTTGTATGTAACTACTCCACCAATTCCCATATAAAATCCTAAATCGATAATGGTTTTAGCAGAGTTTTCACTTCCACCAAAACAATGAAAAACGCCACGTAAATCTTCGCCTGCGTGTGGGGCTAAAAGTTCGATTGTTTCTTGAAAAGATGCTCTACAATGAATTACGATAGGAATTTTATATTTTTTTGCCCACTGAATTTGAATACTAAATGCTTCTTTTTGTTGCTCCCAAAAAGTTTTGTCCCAATGCAAATCTGTTCCTATTTCTCCTATGGCAACAAATTTTCTTTGGGCTAAATTTTTCTCGATAATGGCTAATTCTTTTTCAAAATCATCTTTCACAGCACAGGGATGCAAGCCCATCAAAGCAAAACAATTTTGAGGATATTGTTTTTCTAATTCAAACATTCCTGCTATGGTTTCGCTATTTATATTTGGTAAAAAAAATTTATTTACGCCTTCATTGATAGCATTTTGAACGATTGTTTTTCTATCTTTATCAAATTGAACATCATATAAATGGGCGTGTGTGTCTATAAATTCTAACATTTTAAAAAAATTATACTATCTTTATGATTTTTTGATACAAAAAAAGTAGTAAAATTCTTGTCTTACTACTTTTCTATATCAATATGAAAACTAATTTATTTTATGAAAATCTATTTTTCTAACATTGTTTCAAGACGTGCTTGATATTTTTTAGCATTGTAATATTCGTTTGTATTTGGATATTCTCTTACTACTTTCTCATATACTTTCAATGCTTCTTGATTTTTCTTTGCTTTTTCGTAAGCCAGCCCTAATTTCATTACATAAATTGGGGTAAATTGTTTATTGGCTTTATAATCGATGGCTCTGTTATAGTTTGTGATAGCTTCCTCAAATTGATTTAATTCCATATAAGCATCACCAATCAAACTATAAGCACGTGCTTGCACGAGCCAGTCGTTGCCTGCGAATTTACGGAGTCTATCAATGGCTTCTTTGTATTTTTTTTGTTTCAAATGTGCTACACCTGAATAAAAATATGCCATATTTGCCGCTTTACTCAAAGGATAGTTCTTAATTATCGCTTCAAAACCCAAATAATTACCATTGCCTTCGATAGATTTTTTATAGTCTTCTGCTTTCCACCAATATTCAGCGGCAAACATTTGTTCTTGTGCTTCACGTTCTTGTGAACTTTGCAAATAATTATATATAAAATATCCTGCAATAATAACGACAACCAAACCTGCGATGATACCAACAATTAGTCGGTTGCGGCGAATATATTGTTCAGTTTTGATAAAACTTTCTAATGAATTTACTTCTGTTTCATTTGACGCTTCAGCTTCAGTTTTTGGAACTTTTATCAAATCTACATTTTTTATTTTGCTCATTGTTTTTTAAGAGGTCTTTCGATTTTTAAAGTGCAAAGTTATTAATATTTATTTAAAAAAACTAATTTTATTTAATTTTTTTTATAAATATTTGTAATTTTTTAAAAAATATACTAATTTTACAACCTAAGATTTAAAAATAAAGATGAAATGTATCTATTTTGCCTCAAAGTTGAAAGAGAGAAATAAATACATTTTAGCATAAGTAACAATTAAATATAAATTATTTTTTTAAGGTTCTACTAAATTTTATACGAAATTTATCGTAGGAAGCACGCAGATAACGCGGATTTTACAGATTAAAACGGATTTTTTTATTTTTATACGAAATTTATCATAGGAAGAAGCACGCGGATAACGCGGATTTTACGGATTAAAACGGATTTTTTTTTATTTTTATAAAAATTTTATCCATATAAATGTTAGAAAAAGAACCAAAAATTTTACCCCATAATAAAAAAAATGTTAATTATTATCTCAGGTGCATCAAGAGGCATTGGAAAAGCAATTGCTTTGCGTTTAGCACAAAAAAAATGTAAAATCGCAATTTTGGCGAGAAACGAAGAAGAATTGCTACAAACACAAACAGAAATGCAAGCCATTGGAGCGGAAGTTTTGGCATTGGCTTGCGATATTACACAAGAAGAAGCAGTCAAAAATGCCGCTCAAAATATCATCACAACATTTGGAACACCTACTATTCTCATCAACAATGCAGGAGTAGGTAAATTCAGAACTATGGCAGATTTTTCGGTGGAAGAATTTGATAATATGATGAATGTGAACATAAAAGGCAGTTTTTTATTGACTAAATATTTTTTACCTGCTATGCAACAAGCACAACAAGGACATATCATTGCTATTGCTTCTGATGTATCAAAACGTACTTTTTTTAGTGGCTCGCTTTATTGTGCTACTAAATATGCTCAAGATGCTATGTTTTCTGCCCTTCGCAAAGAAGTTAGAAAAGATAATATAAAAGTAAGTGTAGTATATCCGGGTATGGTAAATACTTATTTTGAAAGCAACACTTTTGTTAATAGACCTGAGCGTTTGGACGCTGATGATATTGCCCAAGCAGTAGAATATATTATTTCAGTACCTAAAAATGTGGTCATTGATGAAATTACAATTCACCCTTTACAACAAGAATATTAGTTTTTTAAAGTGAGTTCTGAATAACTTTTATATATAAATAATTGAAAATCAATTGTTTACAAATAAAATTTATCCCGAACTCACGTTGAATAAAAATATGTATAGAAGTAGCATTTATACCACTTTGTCTTAAAATTGTGCTATGTTATTTAATTTTTATTCCTAATATTTTTGTTAGTGTAAAAATTTTGTATATTAATCAAAATGGCGAAATATTTGTTTTACGCCCTCGCTTGTGTCCCACAAGCGAATATCGTAACAAACAAATCTTA
>RDXZ01000082.1 GCA_004293265.1 Bacteroidota bacterium
GTGTTATCTTTGTAGAAAAATAAAATAAATTCGAAAATAAAACTCCGTAGGAGTGATATAAATAACATTTTGTTATGGTACTATAATTTTTAGATACCATTCCTACGGAGTTAAACAACATATTTTCATTTTTTTCTACAAAGATATTAGAATTTTTACAAAAAAATCAGTTTAAATCCGTAAAATCCGCGTTATCCGCGTGCAAAAACTTCATTCATTTTAAAAATACTAATAAAAAAATATTTATCCTGCGTGTAAAAGAAAATGCTCATAATATTACCAAAAAAATTAACAAAAAATAGAGGCTTGATAATCAATTCATTAGAAAAATAGATATTTAAAATATTGATAATCAATGCTTTATAATTTGTAAAAAATTAAAAAAATATACAAAAAAATTTGGATAATTGCTAAATATTTTGTAATTTTGCATTGTAATAGAAAGAAATATTATTTAATTTTTAAACAAAAATATATTTTATGGCTATCAACGTAAAAAGTACAAAAGACCAGATTTTTAAAGCATATCAAGATGCCGAAAAATCAAAAAAAGAAGCAGAAGTAAAATTACTCAATGCACAAAAAGAGGCTCAAAATGCTCAAAACGAAGCTGAAAAAGCAAAAAAGCAATTGGAAGCACTCAAATTACAAATGCAAAGTGTAAAACCTCTGTCTGAACAAATGAATGGAACTGCTTTGCCTTTTATCAATCAACAAAAAATAAACGCAAATACTGTCGAAGGTATTTTGAATGTGTTTGATGAGATTGAAAAAGGATTGGGAAATGCTATCAGCGAAATTTCGATACAAATGTCTATCGAAGCCAATGCGTTGTCAGAGTTGCGTAAAAAAACAAATGAAACTGCCTTAGAACTCAAATCTTTGTATGATTTAGAAATGTTTGATGATATTCTGTTCAAACTTATTAATGATTATGAAGACGCTGAAAAAACCTTTGCTGAAAGTGCTGAAAAACGCCAAAAAGATTTTGAAGAAGAAATTTCTAATTTACAAAAAAATTGGCAAAAAGAACAAAGCAAATACAACAATCATATTTTTGAACGCAACGAAAAAACCGATAAAAATTATCAAAGAGAAATCAGAACGCATCAATATGATTTGGAACACGCCCGAAACCTCGAAAAAGACCTTTATCAACAAAAAAAGAAACAATTACAAGCAGAATTGGACGAATTAAAAGAAATTCAACAACTCACTTGGGACGAAAAAGAAAAACTTTTGAAAGAAAAAGAAGAAGAATTAGCAAAATACAAAAAAGATTTCGAAGAATTCCCTGAAAAATTGGAAAAAGAAATCAAAAAAGCAGAAGCAGAAGCAAAAGGAATTATCGAAAAAGACGCAAAAGTAAAACACGATTTGGTAAACAAAGAAATGGAAGCCCGAAACAAAATGTATGAAATGAGAGTCAATGCTTTGAATACAAATATTGAAAATCAAAAAGTACAAATTGAAAAACTTAACGACCAGTTGGCGATTGCTTTGAAACAAGCACAAGAATTGGCAGTGAAAGCGATAGAAGGAACTTCTAATTTGGATAAATTTAATGCAGTGAGAGAAATTGCGACTGAAATGGCAAAAAATCAACCTAAAACAAAATAAATCTCAAAAACGACTAATCTTAAAAAAATTAGTCGTTTTTTTTCTACTAAATAAAGTTAAAAATAATGTAAAATATATTGCAAAACTATTAAAAATAAATGTACGAAAAAAGACAACTTATTTTATAAAAAAAAGTTTAAAAAAAAATAATAAAAATTTGTTAATCTCAAAAATAAGCCTTACCTTTGCTATAACTTAATTTATTAACTTTTAAACTTCATACTAAAATTATGAAAACAACACGTTTATTTCCAAATTTCCAAATTTCCAAATTTCCAAATTTCCAAATTTCCAAATTTCCAAATTTCCAAATTAAAGGGAATTAGTTTTTTAATTGCATTTTGCTTTGCATATAGTTTGCAAGCACAACAATTTTCTAACAATACCACTAACCCAAAAATGTTATTTTTGAATGACCCAAGTTTTCTTAAATTGGGTATTGGTATCAAATTTGATAAAAATGCAACTGCTTATGATGGGTATCGACTTTTTGTCAAAGAGGGTATTCGTACCGAAAAAGTAAAAGTAGATATTGCTACAAGCAATGGTTGGGCTGATTTTGTTTTTGAAAAACGCTATAAACTGCGTTCTTTGGCAGAAGTAGAGGCTTTTATTCAAAAAAACAAACATCTTCCTGATGTTCCTTCTGAAAAACAACTCCAAAAAGAAGGCTTAGATTTGGGCGAAATGCAAAAAATCCAAATGCAAAAAATAGAGGAATTAACACTCTATATCATCGAATTAGAAAAACGCATCAAAACACTCGAAAATTCAAAAACTCAAAAATAATTTATTTTTATGAATATTTTATTGAAAAAAAATATACATACTTTCCTTTTGTTGTTGGCGGGCATACTCTTTGTTTGGAGTTGTAAACCCAAAAAAGACCCGCAACCTGTACCTATCCCTTGCGAGCAGTTGGCAGATTTTAAAATATATGAAACGTATGAAAGACAAAATATAACTATTGCTGAAGATGATAGATGGTATTCTTATACTGCTGAGGAAGATACCTTTGTGATGGGGGAAGGCATCTCTGACCATCGAGTATTTTTTGAAGCAAAACAAGGAGCAGACAAATACGAATGGTGGATAGGCAACGAAACTACCCCAAGAGTAGGCAAAAAAATTAGTGTTTTATTTTTAGCCTCTCAGATTCCTTTGGATATTACCATTCCTATCAAACTAAAAGTTACAAAACAAGACAGAAAAGATTGTAATGTGGATGGTATTTATGCAATAACAAAAACCATTACGCTTCTTCGTCCTAATAAAGTACCTTTTGCGGGTAGATATGTAGCATACGATGAAAATAATCAGCCTAAAATCATAGAAATTACTGCTGATTTAGACCCTGTGTATTTTAATACAGTGTATAAACTAAAAAATTTAATAGGGCGAGGGGCTTGTAATATTATATCTTTCAACACGATTAGATATTGTACTGCCTTTTCGTTTGCAATAAGGGGAATCGATGTTCTTGTACCTCCTGTCAATTGTTATGCCAAATATGGATTTGGGTATTTAGACTCGCAAAATAGGAATAAACTTATTCTTGAGTATAGTATAAGTAGGTGGCCTACTTTTCCAATAGAAATTAAAAAAATAATTGCTTATCGTATTCCTTAATCTTCAAACTCAAAATAAATTATGAAATTCTATAAAATATTTATACTATCTTTATGCCTGTTATTTATCCATTTAGATACAAAAGCACAATCAGGCTCAGGCTATATTTCTTGCCAAGATCGTTACAATACCTGCCTTATACAACAGAGAGAAAACCCGCTACTTTACCCTGTGGGTACTTGCGAAAATCTATTGAACGAATGTAGGGAATGTGAGCAGGGGATATCCAATAATCTCAACTGTAACTCATTATATCCTCCACGTGACCCTTGTTTTGATGAAAAACCTTATGTATTACCATTTGGAGAAAGACAAGGAAGAGAATCTTGGAAAGCAAGGGAATGGGAAGTAAATGTGAAAACAGATGAAGTATATTCTGTTATCAATGGTATTAACAACCGAATCTTACGATATTTTCCATCACCTTTTTATTTGAATGAATATCCGCAATATCCTAATAATCCAAGTTTAGCAAGACTAAATTTAGATATTGCTCAAAAGCCTGATAATCTGGATGGACATTCTGAAGATGGCTGGCTTTTGTTATATAAGGAAATAGGTACAAGCACTACAGGACATGAAAGACCTTTGTTTGTTTTTTACAATAAAAATAAAGCAATTATGCGTGTTTTTTGGTTGTTGGGTACAAGACCAGAAACCTATAACAAGGTACAAGTAGAATTAGGTTATAATGGAGTAACATATCGTTCTAACTTACTTTCTGCCTATCAAATGCCTCTACCTGCACTCGAAAAAGGGATGAAAAGTGATGCCACTTTAAAGGTAGCCAATATGTATATCAACCAAAATTATAGTCCTTATTGGACTTATGCAGAATTTCCGATGATCTATGACCCTTGTGGTTGCGAATATGAAACAGGTCATATTTATCTAACTTTAAAGGGCATTAAAACTTATGATATCAACCTGACGATAAAGTCGCAACCTTATAGTTCCCCAAGCCAAAATGCAACACCAAAAGCGGAAAATGGTTTTATGGATTTTTTTACGGAGGCAAGTAAAGTATATAAAGTAACAACAGGCTTAGCTGGTACTATAGGCGAACTTAATGGAGGTATAAAAAAAACTTTTGGCGAATCAGTTTCTTTGCTAACTAATGCACAATCAGACTTAAACACTTTTGGTAGTTGGCTCAATCTAATTCCTCAGGTGGGTGGTGTAGTAAATTCCTTTATTTCTATCGTTGATTATTTTTCTGGAGGTGGTAATCAAAAAAAGCAAGCTACAGCACCCACACAGATAGTGATAATGAATGATTTAGTAGGTACAGGTACTATGACAACAGAACTTCCCTTATGGCAGACTTCTATCCAAACACCTGGGGCAAAGCACATTAGTACTACAAGCAATATGCCTTATTATGATAATCCATTAGGAATTATGAATATAGTAAATACGCCAAAAGTACAATGGACTGTGGGTTCTCCTAATATAGCAACCTACAAAGTAAAGATTTCTAATGATATTAAATTTGTGGTAAATCCATATTTGAATATTGATTTATCTAAATCAGAGATAAAGATGTCATTAGAAGTGGATATCAAAGGAGATTATTTTTCAGATATGAATCATACACTCTATTCAAATGGTCCGTATGTGGGAACCAATATGGATAGAGTTGGAAGAACAACAAATGGGAGATATTTACTATCTTCTGCCTATAACCCTATTAACTGTGATGTAAAGCAAAAAGAATGGTACATAGCTTACACTAATTTACCTCCTCCTTATTCAAGCGATCCTTATGTGATTAAAAATAGAGCAGATCCCAAACTATCCTTAAAAATAGTAGCACGTCTGAAAAAATACGGAAGCAACGACCCTGCCACTGATATTGTATATATTGCCAAATATGCTGTGGAGGAAGAATATATTGTAGTTAATTATTTTACAAATCCACCATTGAGTAGCTACCCTATTACGGCTTTTTACACCACCAACCCGCCATTAGAGTTCGGTGATAATCCTGATATTGATAATATAAATTTACAGGTAAGTAACGCATTACCACCATCTATTTCTGTCATAGAAAAAATATCTATTAATCACTTGGTTTATGGTAATCATGATTGGAAAAGTGGTAATTCAATAGAACTCAACCCAGGTGCCGAAATATCTTCACAAAATTTACATTGGAGGCATTGTTGGGAAGATCTTTTCTGGTGGAATTGGTATAGTCCTGATTGGGTCTGGGTATGTAATGATCATTATATGTATCAAGAAGCAAATGTATTATTGTCCATTGACACAATATTGCAAGGTAGTTGTTATCCTGCACAACTACCTGTGCAACTAACTAAAGAGGAAATTAGAGCGTTTTGCAAAAACCAAGCAGGTTCACCTTACTATGCTACGCATTACAGCCGTCCTCTGCCCACAGAAGAAGCTGCCGCTGAAGGAAAAGTAAGTGAAAACAAACTTTATATATATCCTAATCCTGCCTCTGATATGGTTACTTTTGCTTATGAGTTAGAAAAAATAACGCAAAGCAAAGTCTATGTTACAGATATGATGGGCAATAAAATTGCAGAATATACACAATTTACAACCAAAGAAGAAGGTAAATATGAAGTAGTTGCCAATGTAAGCACATGGGCAAATGGTATTTATCTTGTTATTTTGGAAACTAATGGTGAAAAAATTGTGAAAAAATTAGTTGTAAATAAATAATTGGCTATTTTTATTCCAATCAAAAATATAAAAAAGGTAAAAAATATTTTTTACCTTTTTTATTAAACTAAAATACAAAAAACAACCAAACTAAACCAATAAAAAATTAGAAAATAGAAAGAATACTTAAAACAAAAACGACTAATCTTAAAAAAATTAGTCGTTTTTTTCGTCTAAAATTCCATTTTTTAATAAAATAATTCGTTTTACTTTTTGTTTTACGCGGTCGTCGTGTGTAGCAAAAATAAAGGTTGTTTTTTCTTCTTGGTTTAATTTTACCAACATTTCGAGTAAGTTTTCGGTATTGTCCGCATCTAAATTAGCGGTTGCTTCATCAGCCAAAACCAACACAGGTTTTCCTGCTAAGGCTCTTGCAATCGCAACTCTTTGCTGTTGTCCGCCAGAAAGTTGTTCGGGTTTTCTAAATGCACAATCTAATAAATTGACTTTTTCTAAATATTCGAGGCTAATATTTTTAGCGATTTTTCTTTTTATTCCTTTTAATTCTAATAACAAAGCCACGTTTTCCCAAGCCGACAAAACAGGCATTAAATTATGTTGTTGAAAAATAAAACCAATTGAATTTAATCTAAATAGAGTTTTTTGTTTTTCGCTCAGACAATGAATGGCTTGGTTATCGATATAAATTTCGCCTTCGTCAATGTTTTCCAACCCTGCAATGACTTTAAAAAGTGTTGTTTTTCCACTTCCTGATGCGCCCATTAATCCTACAAATTCACCTTTTTCGATAAAAAAACTGACATTTTGTAAGGCATTTATTTTTTGTGCTTTTGATGTGTATGTTTTAGAAATGTTTTGTATTTTAATCATTCAAAATTTTGCAAATATGCTATCAATTCATCTAAATTATTTTTGATAGTAATATTATATTTTTTGCATACAATATCAATATTTCCTTTTCTCCAAAAACCATCAGGACAACAGACGACAATTTTTTTTGAATTGGCATATAGTCCTAATTCTAACATTGTGATAGGGGCTTGTGAAGTGGGGGCAAAATAATAGATAATCAAATCAGCCAATTCTAAGCCGTTTAATTCCCACATTACTTGTTCTTTAAACAATTGATTTTCAATAGATTGTATCCAAGAATTATCCCAATTTGTTCGTCTTGGGTTCAATATAATTACTGATTTTGAGGACAAAGCATCAATAATTTTTTGTTGCCAATCTTCTGCTTTTCCCATATCTATGCTTCCTGCTAAAAATATTTTTTTAGTAGAATTTTGATAAGGCAATGGATTGGGTGGATAAATAACTTGCATATTTTTTCTTTAAATATTTAACCAATTTGCTAAAATTCCTTCTTCTAAAGATATTAATTCGTTTAAATTTTCTCTTTTTATTTTATAAACCACACAATCAGAAATGGCTTGAAAAGTTGTTTTTGCATTTTCTTTGGGTGGATAATGCCAATTGTGGAAAAAATTAGGCGCAGATAATTGCACCAAAACCTCCTCTTCTTCTTTGACACAAACACTCCCTTTGACTATCAAATAATAGTCCATTTCTCTCAAATTATAATATTGTTCAATCACTTCTCCTACATTTGCTTTATATAAAACCGCCAAACTCGCCATTTTTGCTAAATTTAACCCTGAAATTTTACTTAATTCAGGAATGGTTTGTAAAAATTTTGCGACTTCAAATTTCAAAGAGGGTATATCATCTTTGTGGTCATCTGTTTTGATTTTTAAGGCTGTTTCATTTACTTTTGCATACTTACGCGTATGTAAACGGCTTATTTTTTCTTCGAAAATTTCTGGGAATTTATAAAATAAAGCCATATTTGCAATTTCAGAAAGCATTAATTCAGGATTTCCTACATTGGCTAAAAACACCTGTGGATCTTTAAAACTATCTAATTTAGAAAGCAAATCTAAGGCACAAGATTTTGTCCAAATGTTAATATTTTTATAATCTCTTCTTACCAAACCAATCAGTGCTTCTTCCAAAGTCAGTGGTTCGGTGGGGAAATTTTCCTGCATAATATATACTTTATTGGCATAAGTATCAGGTTTTAACAATGGTTTTAACAACGCTTTGGTAGTATCTTTCATAAACACGTCCAAAAGTTCGGTAGCAAAATCACCTTTGTCTATATCTCCACTTCTGATGTTATCTTTGACTAATTCGACGGTTTTTGCGTCATAAATCAAAGCCATCAACCCAAAAATTTTATCAAAATTATTATCAATTTCTGCTTGCATTGCCTTCAAAAATATCTCATCAACTTGATGCCTTTCTAAATCCAAATAGACTGACATATTCCAAGTGAGTTCTTCACAGATTTTTTCTAATTTTATATTGATAGGCGAATGATAAGTTTCAGCAATACGATAACTATTTTTACTCAACCAATCCAAAGACAAAGAGCCTAAAAATTCATTGGATAAATTTATTTTTTTGAGTAATAATTCGATAGAATTTTCTGTACCTAAATGTCCATAAATTTGTAAAATTCGTTTTTGTGCAATTTCTGATTGTCCTGCAAAGAAAAAAGCCAATTCTAAATTAGGAAAAATATTTTCTCCTGAAGATTTTAGTGCTGAAAAAGAAGCATTGCCATAAAAAGGAACGTTTAATTTTTCTATCAAATTATTTTGTAAATCAGGGGCGGTGGTGCATGCAGAGGCAATCGTAGCAAAATATTTTACTTCCGAATCTTCATCAAGCAACAATTGATTTAATAATTTTGACTTCATTTGTTCGTCTGCATAGTTTGATAACAAAGCACCAAAACTTCTTTCTTCGACTAATTTTGATTGTGTAAGTTGCTCTAAATATTTTAATCTTTCGAGACGATATTCTGCACCTCTTAAAAAATTATAGGTTTGTTTGATAACATCAGCAAAAATCAAAACAGGCAAATATTTTGAATTTAATATCACATATAAAACGGGAATAGCCTCTAAAACGCACCAACGTCTTGCTTCATCTAAAGCAATTTTATGTAATTTTTCATCAATCAAAAGTGTTAATTGTTGCACATTTTTTAATAAAGTTTCAGCAATCAAAAATATTTCATTTTCAATTGTTTTAGCAAACGCTTCCATGATAAAACTTTGCTCTTTGGTTTCGTTTGCTAAGCTATCGTGTGCATTTACTTCATACATTTGTTTGTTGATTGCGTTTAATCTTACTTTATCATCAACAAAAGCTACCCAATTCCAAACTTTATCATCAGTAATTACTGTTTCTTTTTTTCTATCTGTGGAGAATTTTCTTGTTTTTTTATATAAACTGACGGCAAAAAGTTTGAGTTGTATTTCATTATTTTGCGTCATTTGAAATGCTTGTGCGTTTATATTTTCGATAATTTGATTTGTTTTTTCGTCTGCTTCTTTCAAAATCTGTCTGATTCGTCCATCTTTTGAGTCCAATAAATCCAATAAAGCATCTTTATAAGTCAATGGATTAATGGCTTGCAAAATGTTGAGATGAACGATGGTTGTTTCAGGGGAATTTTTTAAAATATTTTGTTTGATTTTTACACCATTGGGTACAAATTTTCCACTGATAGCATCATTTTTTCCTCCTGATTGGTTCAAAAGTGCTTGTTGTAGTTTAATTTTGTATTCTTTGTCTAAATAAGTAATAAAATAAGCCAAACCAGCCCAAATTATCATTATTCCAAACATTTGTATGTTCAAAGGAGCAGGAAAATTAGTATCTGTAAACGATAAAAACATACCTGACAAGGCAATTCCGATGAAAAACATTTGTGTTTCTACTTTGTGTTGTGTATCTGTGCGTAATTCTGATTCGATGGGCAATAAATAAATTCGATAGACGGCTAACATCAATCCTTCTCTCAAAACTTCCGCCGTAAATTTAGTAGTAATTACCAAAATAATTATCATTCCTGCTTGTAAAGTAAGGTTTGCACTATCCAACGTATTCGAAACACCAATCACAAGCGTTAAAAATGTTAGAATGGCAGGCATTATTAACATTGATATTTTTAATCCATATTTTCGAATAATAAACGCACCTGCGTACATTTTAACCAAAACACCTCCCAAAAAAGAACCCAATAAAACGGTTGCTAAAAAACCTTCTAAGGTAGCAAGATTTGTAACGCCATTAAAAGTATGTGTTAATTTGGTTGATTTATAAAAAAAATAATCATTGGTAGCAAATAAAAAACCAACTGTTCCCGCAAAAACTATCAAATATCTTAAATATTTTTGTTTCGCAACCAAACTCCAATTATTATAAGCAGAAATATATTGTGCATTAATGACAATATTTTTCCAATGAAGATTCCATTGAGTTAATACCAAAAGCCCAAGAGATGCCAAACTCAACCCCAATAAAGTAATCCAAATACCTCTCGCCCAATTAATTTCATAAATATCCAAAGCCACTAACAAATAAATAGATGCCTCACCAATAATTGTTCCCAATACTCCTATGTTTTTTTGTTTATCATATTTGTATTGTTGAGCCATTCTGTCTGTGAGTTGCACAAATAAATTTCGCCACAAAAAAGTCAATAACCATATAAAAGATGCCGCAAAAAATATTTTATATTGTATCAAAATAGGAGAGGTAACTGATATTTCGAAGCCAAATCCCCAAAAAAGCATTAGCAAAAATGAAAAACCCAGAACCCACGTACACAAACGCGCATAAGACGTTTTAATTTGTACTGAAGAATATAAATACCAACCCACAAAACCTATACACCCAGATAATACCCAAAAAGCAGGCATTTGTTGGATAGAAAATGTTTTCAAAAAAAGCCCTAAAATTAAGATAGTATAAGTGGCATTTGCAATCCCAAATCCTAATCCTGTGGTAAAATAATTAATTGATGTATATATATTTTTTTTCATTATTTTTGTAATAGCAAATTATATTATTTATAATGTGTAATCTGATAGTTTAATGTTTTTTATTTTGATAAGGAATAAAAAAAAATAATTATGATAGTTTAACTCAAAAAAGGTAAAATTTAGGTATATTTTAAATTTAACCAATTCTTTTAAAAGATTCTTGTAATGTTATTTTTTTCTGAACAAAATCTGATATGATTTGCATTTGTGTAAGAATTTCGCCAATAAAAACGACTAATATTTCCTTGAAACTTTTTTCAACCACAGAATTTTCTTTGCTTGTCATATAATTATAACGAAGTTGGATTTTATCGTTTTGAATGTTAATATGCCCAATAGGTAATCTTCCATTGACATAAAAAACAAATGACAACAATTCATTGCTTATGTTGGTGTTAGCGAAAGGTAAATGATAATAAAAAGTAATAATATCATTGTTTTCAAATTCTTGGCTCAAAGGTGAAAACATCAAAGATGCACTTTGAATATTTTTATCGTTATCTTGAAAACTAATTTGTAAAAAATCTTGTGTAATTTCTTTATTTTTTGTATGTAATTCTACATTATACCCAATATTTTGGGCTATAGATTGTAATTTTTTTAATTTTTCAATCATTTTATTTTTTTACTTTTGTGTATAAATTGATTAAAAAACTCTCACGTTTTGTAAGAGTTTTTTATTTTTTTGATTTAAATAGTAGATGCTAATTTGTTCATTAAGAAACTTTTGGCTTCGGCTGGTAATCCTTCTAAGGCAGACTGCACAGGTCCTGGCATTTTTGACATTACTTTTTCTGATACCAAATCTATTCCAACTCCTGCCCCTTTGGTTACAGTTTCTTTGGCAAAAGTTTTAACATCAGGCATTTCACCGCTTTCGATACCGCCTTTGAGCATATCCATACCTCCGTCAAATTGTTTTGAAGCAAGGTCTTTTACCTCTGGAGGAAGTTTATCTAACATTCCTTTTACATCAGCAGGAATAGCTTTTGGAATGAGTTGTTTGGCAACATCTACACCACCAGAAGCGGCACCTTTTCCCAAGGCTTTCATTTCAGCACCTGTTGGCAAACGTCCTTCACCTAAAGAACCTGCAGCTAATTTTCCAGCCGATTGTAACTGACCTTCAATATATGTACGCAATTCAGGTGGAACTCTATCTACCAGAGCCATCAAATGAGGTGGTACAGATTCTGCTAATTTTGATTTTGCTTTTTCCATCAAAGAAGAACCAGCTTTGTCTGCTAAACCTGATGCCGCTTCAATTCCTTTATCCGCCAAACCACTTGCCATATCTCTAATACCTTGTGGAATCATATTTTTATATTCCTCAGGAATCATATCGGCTACTTTTGATTTCAAAAAAGAAAGTCCTTTTGATACCAAACTCCCAAAAAAACCTTGTACAGGTGCTTGGCTTGTGTTGATAGAACCAGAAGCCATTTTATTTTGTGTTACAGGCGCACCTGCTTTGGCATCAGCGGCTTTTGCACCCAAAACATCGGCTTCACTTTCTAAAGCATTACTTGTATTGACGGGCGTTTTTCCTAACATAGTATCAGCTTTTACCCTGCCTTCTCTTTGTTGTTTAACGTGAGCCAATTCGTGTCCAATTAAAGATTGACCTGTTTTTGAATTTGGGTCAAATTTACCTTGTGCAAAATGTACTTCGTTGCCTTGTGCAAAGGCGTGCGCACCCATATCCGATGCTTTTTGCGAATTAGTCTGAATTTTTACATCAGAAAAATCTGCTCCCATGGTTGATTCCATTTTTCCTTGCACATCGGCAGGAAGGAATGGATTTTTTTTCATTTGTACCGAATTAGATTCGTTTACAAACGAATTTTCAGCACCATTGCTCGATTTTGACTCTTGCTGTTGCTGTTTTTGTTGCGATTTTTGTTCTCGCTCGGTGGTTGCTGCTTTCATAGCGGTTTATATTTATATTTTTGAAAGATGCAAATTAGTTTTATCTTTTCTTTTTCTTCTCTGATGCTGAAGGTGCCACCATCGAACTGGCTGATGTTATCATTTTTGTACTTTCTTCGATTGCTT
Organism: Bacteroidota bacterium; assembly: GCA_004293265.1. Taxonomy (GTDB): domain Bacteria; phylum Bacteroidota; class Bacteroidia; order Cytophagales; family Microscillaceae; genus RDXZ01. Next base: position 12,858 of record RDXZ01000082.1, read on the forward strand.
TTGGTTTACTGACAATTGAAGGTGCTGTTATTTGAGGCGTAAAACTTTCTTGTTCTGGTGCTGAAGGTGCAAAATCTGAGCCAGCCTCTGGTTCTTCACTGACCTCTTCTACTTTTGGAGCAATAAAAGGATTTTTTGCCGCTCCTTTTGTTTCAGGTGCAATAAATGGATTATCACGCACCATTGCCAAATCAGAAGATGCTGAACTTGGTGATGATACTGAACTTGCTTCTTTTTTTTTGTTTAAAAGTGCTTTTTTGCTCATTTTATTTAAAAAAATAATTGTGTTAATGATAAAATATTTATTAAGGTAATTCTTTTTCAATCAACCATTTTCTTGTCAATAATACAAAAGTAAGAACGCCCAACACAAAAGATAAAGCGATTAACATAGCAATATTGAATGAAAATATTTGAAATCCAATAAAAAATAAACAAGCCAACAATAATAATATCACAAACAATCCACCTTGTAATACCAAAGTTGTAGTTCTTTTAAATTGACACGCATATCGTTGTATCAAATAATAAAAGGCTAAAGCAGAGGCAAAAAATACGCCCAACAATGGAAAAAATATACTTGGACTTCTCAAAGATGCGCTTGGATTGGCGGCAAACCTTGAAATACCTTGAAACATTCTCGAAAATATATTCAAACCTTGTGTGATATTCATTTTTTTAGCAGGTGCTTCAGGTGCGAATTTAGCTGCCAAAACTTCCCAAAGTTGAGGATAGCCATGGTCATATCCTAACGCCCAAATACCTACACCGCCAATTTTTTTATTGACAACAAAATCGTATTTTTTTGCCAACGCCAAACTATCATCATACCAAATTTGTCGATAATTATCGTTGTTATCTCGATAAGCGAAAAAGTTGGTCATACTTGACGCATCTTCACCTGCGGAGGCGGCACCCATTTCATCTCTGATATTTTTATAAGGCATATATTTCACAAATTTGCGTGCTTCCGAAGGAACTTCTAAACCTTTGGTTATCCAAACTGCTCCATAATAACTAATACCCAATAATATTTTTTGAGGTTGTACGCCAAAAGCGATATATTCATCAATACTTTTGTCTAATCCGTGATTCCACCAATTTCCGCCGCCTTTTGTCAAACCCACTGGTCCTGCTAATTTTGTGTTTGCACCATAAAATTCATATCCATTGATGACAAAATAATTGACGTGTTTTTCTAATTGTCGTACATCATACGCATTATCAAAATCAATTGCAGGCAAACTCATTGTAACTAATCCGCCTTTGATTTCTGTTTTTAATTTTCCTGTCAAATCGATGACAAAATTAGCAAAATCAGATTTATATTTGACAGGCAAACCTTCAAAATCTAAATGTACTCCATCGCCTTTTTGTTTTTTGACTAATTCAATTACTTTATTAATAAGATTTGCTTGTGCGTTGCGATTGCCTAAAAATGTACTGATGTTTTTATCACCAAAACAAGCCACACTCAATAAAACTTTAGTTTTGTGTGCGTGTGCCGCTTTGATTAAGCCTGTGGTTTCCCAATCGTGAATAGTTGCATATCCGCCAGTTTTTGGGTCGACTTCATAAGCAAAATAAGTTACGATAGATAAAAGGGAAAAGTTATAACTTTTATAAGCTTCTTTTGCCCAGTAGGGGTGCCAACCAAAGACGACATTTTTTGGGTTTAATGTATGTTTTTTTGTGTGAGCGTTTTTATGTGATAAATTATCATAATCACCTTTTTCGCCAAAGTTGAGCATATCTCTTTTTTTGACATAAATGGCTCTTTGTTTGAAAGCGTTTGTGTCAATCAAGGGTTGATTTTCTTCTAATTTAGGCTCTTTTGCTTCGCCTTTTTCGTTTGCACCTCCCGCCATTGTGTTGGGTTTACCTAAGCTGTTTACATCAAACACTAAGGCAGGATCGATAGTTGGGTTTGCTTTTGACTCTTCTTTTTTTGTTTTTAGGTCATTTTGTGAAGGTTTTTTATCAAGTGGAATATTTTTGTTTTCCTCTTTTTTACCTTCTTCTTGTTTATTTTTTTCATCTCCTTCTTCTTTTGGTGAAGGATTTTCTTTTTTTGCATTTTCTAATGCTTTTTTCTTATTATTTTCATCAATTTTTTTCATAATTCCTTCTTGGAATTGCGCATTAGCAATTTTAATTGAAAAAAATAAGAAAACGACTATCAAAAAAAAGTATTTCTTTTTGAAATTTATGTAAGGGACACACATAACTAAAATTATAAAAAGTGGCTGTTGGATTGAATAAAACCAGAAATTTAAGTCTTTTAAAACGCATTAATTATACACACATATTTATAAATAATACAAAACTTAGGGCAAAGATACGATTTTTTTTATAAAAACAAATTTTTTTCATATTTTTTTTCAAATTTTTATAAATTGTATGAATTAAATTTTATCTTTGTGGAAAAATAAATATATTGAACTATGATAAAAACATTGCGCGAAAAATACAATGCCAATTTTAAAGAAGAAAATTACAATAATTTTTTGGCAGAATTTGAAAAAGTATATGGTGAAAAAATTGATTTTAGAGTGGCAGAAAGTCCTCTTTTTGTGTCTAAAGAATTTTTTGGTCATCTCAAAAAAGCTACTGATGATATTATGCAAGTTATCCAAAAAGATAATTTTAAAGAATTAACAAAAAATTCAATTCCTGCTCATCAAAACGTGCCTAATGAAAGTTCTCACCCTGAGTTTTTAGTGATAGATTTTGCATTATCCAAAAACGAAAGTGATGAATATGTCCCACAACTTATTGAGTTACAAGGTTTTCCTTCGTTGTATGGTTTCCAAGAAGTTGCGTGCCAAATGTACCGAAAACATTTTGAAATTTCTGATACGCTCACGCATATATTGGGCGAGCGAACTCCAGAACAATATTATCAATATTTGAGTGAGGTAATTTTTGGAGGGCATCAAAAAGAAAATGTGATTTTATTAGAAATTGAACCACATAAACAAAAAACTCGAATTGATTTTCAAGTAATGAAGCAAAAATTAGACTTGGATTCTATTTGTATTAGTAAAATAATATTGGAAGGAAAAAAATTATTTTATGAAAAAGATGGCAAAAAAATTGAAATCAAACGCATTTATAATCGAGTTATTTTTGATGAATTAGAAAAAAGAACTGATTTGAATTTGCAATTTAATATGACGCAAGAAGTAGAGGTTGAATGGGCAGGACATCCGAATTGGTTTTTTAGAATTAGTAAATATACAGTTCCTTTTTTAGAAAGTCGTTATGTACCAAAGTCATATTTTTTGAATGAAGTTAGACAAATTCCACAAGATTTAGAAAATTATGTACTCAAACCTTTGTTTTCTTTCGCAGGTGAAGGAGTTATTTTTGATGTCAAATTAGAAGATATTACAAAAATTCCTGATGAGCGAAGAAAATATTATTTATTGCAAAAAAAAGTAAAATATGCCGAAGTTTTCAAATGCCCCAAAGGTGAGCCTGTAAAAGCCGAAATTCGATTGCTATTTTTATGGAAAAAAGAAAATGCACAACCTGAATTGATGTTGGGTTTAGCCAGATTGAGCAAAGGTGTAATGATTGGTGTCAATTTTAACAAAGACAGAGATTGGGTTGGTGGAAGTGGTGCTTTTTTTGAGAAATAACGCCAATTTGGGATAACAATTCTGTAAAAAAATATATAATTTCTGAAAAAACAAGGTCATATACCTCCATCAATTATGGTATAGACCTTGTTTTTTTGAGAAATTTTTAAAATAACTTTTATTTATAAATAATTGAAAATCAACTTTTAAATAAATATAATCAATAAAACAACCTTAATCAATAAAAAAACGTTGTTTTTATATTTGTTATCCTGAAGATTACGTTGCTTAAAAAAAAATAATTTATATCTCAAAAAAAACAAAAAATATTATGGCAAATACCTCATCAGATTCAAAAAAACTGATTCGTTTTGATTGGTTTATCAAAAAA
>RDXZ01000083.1 GCA_004293265.1 Bacteroidota bacterium
AGCATTAAATAGATTAAGGTTTTCTTTTATGAAATCTTGATTAAAAACCTTAATTGCAAGATTGTGATTGAATGTTTTGGAATCGATTTTACCAGTGTTTTCTGATTCTATAATAAAATCTGCGTTGGGAAATTCAGTATGATTTTCCTTGATCTCTATACACCGAAGTAAACGAGCAAAGGTTGTTTTACCACTTCCATTCCAACCATAAACAAGGTTGTATACATTGAAAGGTTTGATAATTGTTTCTGTTTTATGATTATCTAAAATACCAAATCCCTTTATTTTAGTTATTTTTTGTAGCATAGTTTTCTGATTTTGATATTATCATCTAATATTTTTTTTATGGAGCTTTAATTTTTCCGCTTTCAAGTTTTTTGATAACTTTATAAATTCTATCCAATTCTACTAAAATAAGTTCAATAAGATTGTCCATAATCAAATAGAAATTAACGAAATGAAGCAAACAAAGAACTGGCTTTAGGAATACTTGGACTAAAGACGGTTTTTGTGCAGCTGTATGAGGTAATGACTATTATAATTAAAAGTTATCAATCATCTGTTTGACTATCCTTTTCAAAAATAAAATCGTTATTGATTCTTTTATTAACAAATACTCGATTCCAATCAGGTGGAACGGGTTTGAAAGAATCATCGTTATCTGCCTTAATTCTTTCAAAATATTTTAATTGAAATTCGCGAAGCGATTTTATATTTAATTCTTCAACTAAAACCGTATCATTTTTACCTCCTTTTAGTTTCATTAAATCTTTCCTTGCTGTTTCCGAAGGCTGAGTTAATCTTGAATCTCCATATTGGCTAGTATTTACTTGGGCAATGTAGCAATGTAAATCTCTAGACAATGCTTCAACTATATTTGAGAAATAAGGAGTGTCTTTATTCCATTCAGATGCAATTAACAAATCAATTTTGGAACGAAAAATACTTCTATGGAATGTATCTGCTAATTCAAAACAGTAATAAGATGTAAAATATAAATTTTTCCAATTTATTAAATCATATCTGTAAGGAGATGGCTTTGGAACAATATATCCATAACCACGTATAATTAATTCTTCAACGTGAGCATAATGATTCTTTAATCTATACAGTACGATAGTATCATTAACACCATTCACATTTATTGGAATAATACTAACAATAAAATTATAACAAACATTATTAATATTCCAATGTTCAAGCCCCGCAATTATTACTATTTGATTTTTTTCTGAATATTTAGCAAGACTTGAAACAAACTCATAAGGCACAGAAAACTCTGGCAAAACAAGAATATTGGCTCCTGATTTTCTTGATTCTTTTAAAAGCTTTGCAAATATTAAATATCTTTCATTTCCTAAATTAGGTTTTCCTTTAATACTTAACTCAATATTTTTTATGTTGACTTTTGTATTAGCGATTGAAATAGTTGGATTTATATCAAATCTCTCTTTTTTATCAATGTGGAGTTCATTAATAATAACTTCTTTTTCGCCTGTTGAAGGTTTAATAGTATTAGAAACTTTTTTATAAAAATCTGATATCTTTGGTCTGTCTGATGTGAAATGATTTTGGTTTATATCACAGTACAATTCAAATGCTTTTTGAAGGATAAAATCTTCCTCATTTCCATTCTCATTAAACATATTAGTATGCTGATATCTGCCATCATTCTCTGTGAATTTTTTCTCTGAATTATCTAACAATTCGAAAGTTGAAACAGCAATGCAACATTCCCAAAATTTAACCATTCTTGGAGAAAGTTCTTTTTTCTCTTCACTAATCAGAAAATTGTCCCTTTTATTTTTAAAAACTGGTAAAGTGCGTTCAACTAAACTTTTACTGGTCCAACCAAAAGCATTGGTGTAATTTATCAATGGGTGGGCCACATAATGATGTCTAATTAAATTACAGATTCGAAATCTATAATTATAAAAGGAGTCAGGTTGAGTTAATTCAATTTCATTCCAAAATTCAACACTCTGTTTGTATGTATTATGAAATATTTCTAAATCTTTATAATTTTTTGTGTCTTTCTTTATGAAATTTGGATTCAATGCCAAAGCCATTTCTAACGAAATATCAAAGTATTTCATCAATGAACTTGAAACATCATTATGTGAAATTTTTGATTTTTGAATTTTGTTTGGACTATTTAACTTTTGAATTTCTAGTAATGTATGTTTATAAAATTCGATGAATGCTTCTTGATTATCATTCACTAAAAAGAAAGTGAATATTTTTTCCCAAAGTCTAAAATGTTCTAAATTATTTAAACCTTTAAAAAATTTTAATATTTTATCGGTTTCGTTCTTATCTACTTTTTTAGACCTTTTTAGTGCTGCGAAAATTCTATTTGCTAAAAACACACTCAAACCAAATCGATTTTCTTTATAATCTTTTAGTGTTCTGATTTTCCCATCAGTACCATCAAAAATTAAATGATATGCTTGTTCATCAAATGATCCTTCTCCAAAATCATTCCCTTCAGGAAAATCTCTAAACTCACTGGCTCGCTCCTCTAACTCTTGCTTTAACTTATCAATTACCGTTGTTGATTCTTCATTATCAAAATAATACAATAATGTTTTTTCTCCTTGAAAATAAGCCCCATCTAAGCAGGTTATTTTAAATATTTTATTTTCTGCTTTGCCTATCTTATTGATTATTAACTCTTCCGGAGTATCAACTAATTTTACTACAGGATATAGTGTTTCTAAAACAAACCGCTCTGTTTTACCTACTTTATTATAAAAATCATCATTGTTTTTAGCATAAGTTATACTTTCCTTGACTTCTTCCTTTTTGAGATAATTATCAAAACTGAATTTTATATTCTCACACTTTTCATTTTTATGAAAATCAAAATCAGGGTTTTCGATTACCATTAAAATATCGTCAACATAACGACTATAATAGACTTGCGGTATTAGATTCTTAATTCTATTGTCAAAATCCGTTAAATAATAATTTCCTAAAATGTATGATGAAGCTATTCCAATTGGAAGTACTACTTCATTATCTTTTATATTTTCTATAAGTGCATTTGGGTATTTTTTTTCAGCAATAATTTTAGTAAATCTAAAATGGAACTCTTTAAAAATATCGTGAATATTTGATTCGCCTTTTACGTATGCTTTCTCTCCAAAAATTACTTTTTCAATATCCTCAAAATTCAATCGAACTGAATAAAAATAATCCTTAATATCAAGATTAATAAATGCTACTTTGCTTCCTTTTTGTAGTCGATTTTGAGCTTCCTCTACAGATTGGTCTCTCCACTTCTGATATTGGCTAAAATAAGGCTTAAAAAGACCACTCCCATTTACAATTGCTTCTTTTGATTTATTAAGTATCAACCTGTTTCCTAAGCAATTATCACTTAATCCAGCATCTAACTTATAACCAAACTTCATTATCCAAAGAATAGATATTAAATGCAACTCAATTGGAATATCTGCAAAAACTGTTACTCTTTCAATATCATAAGAACTAAAAACTCTTTGATTACTCAAAAAGTTATCTCCTTCATCCTTTCTTGAATAAGTTTTAGGAAGATACAATAATTTAATATCGTTTAAGAATTGGTCACAACCCTTTTTCTCATTATGATTATTTATCCACTCAAGAATAGTGTCTAATTTCTCATCAACTTTTACATTAAGTTTAAATATATTCTCTCCGTATCTACTTGTCTTTGTTAAAAACGAAAAACCACCATCAAGAAGCCCAGTTTCAAATTCTGCAAGTTTTTTTCTTTGAAATAATTCTGTTGTATCATAATAAATATGAGATTTCAACTTGATATAGGCTTCTTTTAATTCTTCTTTAGTAACATCGAACATATCCAGATTATTTTAAATTTAATTATAGTTTTTTTTAAAAGATTATAATTTAAAGCCACTTATCAACAACCCAAACAACTCTTTTACATCTACATTTCCAGCTCCCATTTCTTTAAAAATTTGTTTGTCTGGGAGGTCGTCTTTTACCACTTCTACAAAATTTGCAATATCTGATTTGATGCTTTCAGCAATTGTAAAATTATCTTCTGGAGTTAATAATAATAGCAATCTGAAAATATCCATTTTATGTTTTCTCAACTGCTTTTCATCAATTTTTTCTCCGTATTCTTTACGGGTTTTGTAATCTAGAAATGCTTTAGCTTTTAGGCCTATTAATGCTTCTGTATTGGCTAAATGAATTCCGTTGTTGAATTGGCTGTGTTGGATTGTGAAATTGTAATAGTCATCATCCATTAAAATTGCCGATAAACTTGAAATCTCCGTATCCACTGGAATTGGAGTTAAATGTGTTCCTTCATCCAAATCTAACAAATCTGGAATTCTTGAAAATAATTCAATCTGAAATGGAAATTCTTCTACTTGTGGTTTTTGGAAACGATAGTATTTTCTGTCTTCTTCACTTTTTTCTCTGACATCATAATTTCCTTGTTTTACAAATTCCCAAAAATGTGCCACGAATTCTGGGCTTAATGCTTCAATTACTAAAATGATATCAATGTCTTTTGTTGCTCTTGGTGTTAAACCAATATTATCAATGATAATATCACAAGCGGTCCCGCCGATGATAACATAATTATCCGTGAAATCTTTAAAATGTTGTCTGAATATTTCTAAACCTCTTACCATACGTATTTTTCTATTATTTGGTCTAATGCCATATCTGTTCTTTCGTCAATAAATCCCTCTTTTAAACTTATGTATAAAGACAATGGATCTACATTATTTTTTTTTGTTATTCCTTTTGTGATTAATTCCGGATTGTATTTCCAAACCTCTAAAGCATAGTTGCCGCTTTCATCGTTTAGATTTACTAATTGATTGCTTTTTTCTAATTCATAGAATTTTGTTTTTTCTATGGCAAAATATTCCAATTTACTTGGGTTCATATTACTGTATTCTTCCAATGCTGTAGCGTTAGAACCATACATTTTTATTGTTGGCTTTTCATCTACATACACTGTTTTTATAACAGGATTTATAAGATGCTTTTCTATGTTTTTCCAAAGGTCTTGTGCCTCATTTTGGAATACCAAATTTTTTTCTTTTGTTCCAACAACCTCAACAATTGCTAATCGTTTTAAATTTTCTATTGCTTTTGTGATTCCCATTTGAGTGTATTGAAATTTTTCTGCTAGCTCTTTGAAGGTGTATTGACTTAAATTATCCTCTTTGTGTAGTATTTGATATAGCAAGATTAATTGTGCTGAAGGAAGTAAGAGCCATTCTTTTTGAAAAGCTTTGTCCTTATTAAAATCCTGAATGTCAATCAGTAATTCTGCTAGAAACATTTGTTTTCCAGGAACTATGAAACTAATTTTTTGGTCGATAAGTCTTTTACGGTTTATAGCAGTAATATCTTCAGTGACAATTATAATTCTTTTGTCTAATATCTTTTGGATTGCTAACACTTGTTGTCTTAGTTGTACAGCATTAAAAGCATCTTCTTTATTAACCTGTACTAAAATTAATTCGTGATTATGTAAATGGGTTATATAAAAATTAAAATTGTTTTTGAAAAGAAAAGGTAATTTATTGGCATAGTCTTTTGGCAGCTCTTTTATTTCAAGGTCTTTTCCAAGTATTTGATGGATGTATTCTTTTAATTTTTCCATAATAAACTAATAATTGTTATAATAAACCTTATAGGTTTATTGTGCAAATATAGGTTTATTATATTTAAAATCAATTTATTACTATATTTTTGTTTAATTATATTGTAATAATTGCTTTATTGTTGTATCCGTCGTTTTCGTTGTATTTAACATAGCCCAATTGATTGGTAACTAATTTAGTATTTCCGATTTGAAATTCTCCGATGTTAGAATGATGGTGGCCATAAATCCAATAATCAACATTACTGTCTTGAATTAAGTCTGTTAAGTTGGTAGCGAAAGCTTCGTTTATTTTACTATTACTATATTTTTCAGGATACTTAACAAAAGTAGGAGCGTGGTGTGTAACCACAATTGTTTTATTATTTGATTTTGTGGCTAAAGCATTTTGTATAAATTCTAAGCTTTCTTTGTGCAATGTGTTGTAATCATCCACATTGAATAGATGATCATTATATTTAATTACTTTAAAATCGGAAAGACTTTGTTGAATTACCCAACGTTTTTCCTCAGAAATATTTGACCATAATGTGGAAAAAATTAGATTAACTCCGGAAATTTCTTTTACGCAATTGTTTACTAAATAAATATTCTCTCTGATTTGTGTTTCTAAAAAGCAGCTACTTTCAGTATTGTAATAATAATACTCGTGGTTTCCGGGAATCCAATACGTCATTTTGAAATTCCTTGAAATGTAGTCAAAGAAATCATTGTGTTTGTCCATAATTGCAAAAGGTACTATGTCTCCTGCTAAAATAAGAATTTCGGCAGTAGGTTCAATTGGATTATCCTGGATATACTCTTTATTCTCTGGGAACTCTAAGTGTAGGTCTGAGCAGTATTGGAGTTTCATATTAAATAATTGTAATTATTTTTCAACAAATATAAAAAGTAGATAATTGGTTTTATAAAATAGATTGATAGATTTTGATAATTTAAAATTGGAGTTTAAATAAATTTAATGTCAACAATCGATTAAAAGCTTATATTCTGGACTTTCTAAGGAATTGCTTGATATGATATCAAAATATAGTTTAACTTCCTCATCTGTGTCTTCTCGACCTAAATCAAAACGATGATCATATTGTCGTCCTTCGTTGATATAAATCTCTGTCATTGTATCAATTAAAAGAAATAATCGGAAGCAATTTTCTTTATTTGCAAATTCTTCATTATTCAATATATGTGAAGCAACATGTCGGTTAAAGTTTCCATAAGCCAAACCATCAGACGAAGGTTTATAAAAATGATCATTTATTATTTTGTCACAAGCTTTGATGAAAATATTGTGAAATAATATATTATAAGGACATGGTTGCCGTTGAATAGTTTTTCTTAAAAAACTTCTTATTTTTTCGAAAGGAGGTTTGTCGTCTGTTGGTTCAAAGCCCATCCAACGAATTATAATGCCTTCAATAACTGGAAGCAATGTCATGTAACAACTAATATAATTTTGCCTATAATATGAAATTGTTGCTGCATCAACCATCTTTGTAAATAAATTAAAGTGAGGTAATTTTTCTATCCTTCCTTTTTTTTGTAATACCCGCAATTTTGGATGCATAATTATATTGCTAATTAACTGAATCAATTCTAATTTTGAATCAGGGAGGCTTGCTATTAATTTAATTGCATAATCAACTTCAGGCTGTGTCGTGAAAATGTTCATGCAGAGAGCATAATCTGCTAGGGTATCATTTACTTTAATTAATTTATCCATTTCTTCTTTTGAAGCGCCACTTGTATTGGGTTTAGACAATATTGCTTTTCTGTTCTTTATCTGTTTTTCTAAATATAATTGATTTGCTTTTGAACTAAATTTAAACCACTCATCATTGCTAACATTCATTGTTAGTTTTATTGAATCAATACTTTGACCAGTTTCGATTGCGGCAATAATTTGTTCACCCATAACAGTTGCTTTCGACATAAGAAATTGTTTAAAAACGGATAAAATTAATGATAATATATTAAGCAAAATTTTTAAAGTAAATAAATATTTTGTAAAAAAGAAGTTTAATATCTTGGAAATTTCAAATTGGATTCCAGTATTTTATTTTCGTGGGTAAAAGTTGTTTACGTATTATAAACTTGAAGTTGTATAATAATATGTTGTAATCTTTTTGTCTTTATATTTTATAGTTGAAATGTGAGTTTAGAACTCATTAAATGGATATAAAACATAATAAAAAAATATTTTCATTTCTATGGGTTACCTTTTTACTTTTTGAATATTAACTAGTATAAAAACAAATTAATCATTCACATTTAAAAATTACTTATCATGAAAAAATTACTTTCAATCGCTTTATTTGCTCTATGTTTTAGTGTAAATGCTCAGTCAAGTTACAATGTTTACGGAACGACTAATGGGTATCAAAATCTTACCCCTTCTCAAACCATTACGCAAAATACTCATGGTGGCTATGATATTTATAACAATAGTAGTAGTGGCTTACCTAGTTTAACACCTTCTCAAACTATTTCTTCTAACATTTATGGAGGTTATGATGTTTATAACAATAGTAGTAGTGGATTACCAAGTTTAACACCTTCTCAAACTATTTCTTCTAACATTTATGGAGGCTATGATATTTATAACAATAGTAGCAGCGGATTGCCAAATTTAACTCCTTCACAAACTCTTTCCTCAAACATTTATGGTGGCTATGATGTTTATAACAATAGTAGCAGTGGTTTACCAAGTTTAACACCATCCCAAACTTTAATCCCAAATAACTTTGGTGCGTATGATACTTTTATGAACAGTAGTAGCGGTTTACCAAGTTTGTCTCCTTCAGAAACTATTAGAAGTACACTTTACGGTGGATTTTAAAAAATAAAATAAAAAATCAGGGTTACCTTTTTACAATTTTCCTATTAACTAGTATAAAACAATTAATCATTAACAATTTAAATTTTATTATCATGAAAAAATTATTCTTCTTTATCGCGTTTTTATTTGCAGCAGCTAATTCTTTTGCTCAAACTTCAACTTACGTTTCGGGTTACACTAACAGTAATGGAACTTATGTTCAAGGTTATTACCGAACTACTCCAAACACTACCCGAAATGACAATTACAGTACTGTTGGGAATGTCAATCCTTACACAGGATCTTATGGAACAAAAGCTGCTGATAGTTATTATTCTTCTCCTAGTTATTATTCTACATCTTCTTATACAACACCAGTATATACTGGTTCTAGAGGTGGTCAGTACTACATTAACAGCAATGGAAATAAAAGTTATATCAGTAGATAATTCAATATAAAATGAATCAATCTCTTTAGCCAAAAAGAGATTGATTCGTTATTACAATTCTAAAGTGACAAAAAAATCTTAAATTGCTGCCTTTAAGATTTTATATACAAATATAGAGGTTACCATGGCAGACAAAAACAATTTTACAACGCTAAACGACCAGGAGTTGTTAGTTAAAATAAAAGAGAATTCCGATTATTTAGGTATCGTTTATAAACGATGTAAAGCTAATTGTTTGGGGTTTATGAGGAAAATGACTAGTGGGAAAATTAGTGATTATGAACTGGAAGATGTTTTTCAAGATGCCAATATCATTCTTTATGAAAAAATAGTAAAAGGTGATTTTGTTCTTACTGCCACTTTTCAAACCTATTTGAATTCTGTTTGTCGTTTTCAATTGTTGAATACTATTGAAAAAAGTAAATTGACCACTGACTATAAAGATAATTTGGATGATGACGATGATGAAAACCCTAATGGTTATCATTCTTCTATAACTGATAGTTTGGATGCTGTAGATCACTCTAACGAACCGCAATTTCTGGCAATAGAAACTGCTTTAGAGAAAATGAAAACTGCTGGAGGTCATTGTTATGAATTGCTTACTTTGTTTTGGTATCACAAAAAATCAATGAATGAATTGACTACTGAATTTGGTTATACCAATGAAGTTAATACCCGAAATCAAAAGGCAAAATGCCAAAAACGATTGGAAAAAATTGCTTATAACGAATTGAATCAATAAAAATGAAATTAGCTATCGACATAGTACAAAGTTTGTTGTTGCCAAAATTGGAAAAAGATGCCAGTTTTGATGCCAACCAAACGAATATAGCTTTTTGGGAAATCTTTACTACTGCCTTTCTTGATTTTGAAAAGGATGCTAAACCAGTTTATGCTGCTGTTTATAGTTTGGGATTGAAAGATGCCGAGAAAATCATTTCTAAATTAGATACTGTTTACATTTCTTTTATAAAAGAGTTGGCTGAAAACCATGTTTTAGGAATTAGTTCTGAAGCTATTGATTATTTGATTACATCAAAAAACAGCACTTTTGAAAAAGAAGTACACTTCTTTACTGATTTAAAAAATGCCATTACAAAAGTGGAGCGTAAACGCATTAAAATGGAACTTCCTAAAACTTTTGATAAACTAAGCTTTGAAATTTCTGATGATGATATAGCCTTAGCTATTAAGAAAAAAGAACGTGAAGCTCTCAAAGAAAAAATGAATGCTTGGGATGAGCAATTAGTTACCTCGGAAGAATCTCCTGTTTATTCTGTTTCTGCTAAAAAAGAGACTAAAGTTATCTCTTTGTCTTGGATAAAATATGCTGCTGCAGCATGTATTGTTTTGACAGCAGGAATTATGTATTTTAAACTTAATACCGACACCAATTTAGTTCAACCTGGTGATACTAATGTTGTAACTGCTCCGGTTAAAAAAGACACTACATCAAAAGACACAATTACTGCTGAAATTCCTTCGGAAGCATTGGTTGAGGTTACTACTGTTTCTAGAAGTTCATCTGTTTTAAGTGATTTAGGATATGCTTCAAATACAGTTAAGATTGTCGAGAATAATCAAAAGGCACGAAAGTTATCCATAGAAAAAGTTATTGAAAAGTATCGACAAATGATTGAAAAGGAATTTCCTGAAAATAGAGTGGGTGTTAGTTCAAGAAAAACAGAATTAGAATCTAAAATAAACTCGCTCCAAAAGGAATTATTTTTATTGAATGAGAGAGAAAAACAATATTTTTTTGATGGAAAGACATTGGTTTTGTTTGTTTCGACCACTGCAAAAGAAAATTCCATATTACGTTATAATGATAGCTATTACTTGAAAAGAGATATTAATTTTTATAAGTTGACTGTTGCCGTTCAACCACAACCTTATAAAAAAGAAAGTAATTCAGAAGTATTAAACGATTTAGATAAAATACTATATGACAATACTGGTAAGTAAAGTAATTAATTTTAAGACATTCCTATTAGCTGTGCTTATGTGCAGCTTTTCTTGTTTGTCTTTAGCCCAGAGTAGTAATACCAAAAAACAAGTACAATTTGTTTTTGACAAACTCATTTCAGTATATGGAAGTGCAAAATCAGCTCCAAAGTGTTTAGTTATAAAAAAAGCAAAATTTCCTGTTTTACCAGCAAGTTACTCAACGAAAAATGGACCTACAATACAAATTGATGAGGCTTTATATAAAGTATGTCAAACTTTTGGTAAAGACAGTCTAAATGCTTTAGCAATAGTGATGAGTCATGAACTAACACATTATTATAATGATCATACGTTTTGTAGTGATTATGCATTTGCAAATTTCAAATCTAATACACCACTTAAAAGTAAAATTGGACAAGCATCTTCCAGTGCTCGAATTGAAAAAGAATCGGAAGCTGATATCAAAGGTTTTTTTTATGCAGCTGCTGCGGGGTTTGAACCACATGGATTGCAGGGTTTGTTAATCGGAAAAATATATACTGCATATAAATTATCTGATGAACAAAAGGGATATCCAACCAAAAAAGAACGAATAGCTATAGCCAACAATGCAGAAAAAATAGCAGCGCAACTCTATGAGTATTTTAAAAATGGATTAATTGCAATTGAAAACAAGCGATATGACGAAGCCATTGAGTTGTTTACAAAAGCCAATAGCCAAGTTCCTTTCCGAGAAAACTGGAATAATATTGGAATAGCAAATACCCGAAAAGCTTTAATATTAAAAGAAAATTCAGAAGATGAGAAATTATTTTCCCAAAAGTTTTTATACCCATTAGAGGTAGAAAATAAAAGTCGTTTGAATAAAGACGTTACAAGGTCACTAGATGATAATAGTGATGAAATGTTACAACTATTGAAAGTCGCCCAAAAAGATTTTCAAGAAGCGATTCGTTTAGATCCTAATTTCACAAAAGGGTATATTAATTTGGCTTGTGTATATGATTTGTTAGGGAATCCCAATGCTGCAATTGGAACAATAAAAGATTTAAAACCTATTGAACAGCAAAAATCTACTGATGCCCAACGGATTCTGGCTATTGCTTATTTTCATGATAAGCAAGAAAATAAAGCTAATGATATTTGGAATGAGTTAAAAATATAATTATGAAAAAAAATATTTTATTGTTTCTTGTATTTTTACCCTTTGCAGTGTTTTCTCAGAAATGGCATGCTTATTCGGATTCTATAATTTCAAATATCAATAAAAACAATTTTGAAAAAGCAAACAATTTTAGTCAATTGGCGGATAATGACTTGTTAAAAACAAAGCATGTCAAAGACACTTTATATGCGAATTATTTATATGCAAAAGGTGTATTGTATTCTTTTGATGAAACAAAAAATGGAATTGACTTTCTTAATGAATCACTAAGTATTTGGAATAATTCGGAGAAAAAAAATTATTATAAAATAATGAAAATTCATTACTTTTTAGGGAAAAATTATTCAACAATAGCCAACAAAACCAAAAAAAATTCCGATTATTTAATGAGTTTTAACTCTTATGAAAATTGTTATTCAATTAATGAAAAATATAACCTCAATAAAAACCCTAATTTTTTTAATTCATTATATAATCTAATCTTTATTTCTCACATTGTTAAAGATAATTCAAAACTTAAAAAATTTGCTAATGAGTTCATAGCTGATTTTGAAAATGAATTGATTGATAATATTGATTTTAAATTAATTAAAGTTTATAGGTGGAATAATGATTTAATGGGACAAAAAAAAATTTTAGAGAAATTTTTATTAAAATATGAAAATGAAAAAATAGACGAACCAATTTTATTATATAAAATTTATGCTGAGCTATTAAATAATAGTGCTTCACAAAAAGATAAAAGTAATAATTTTAAAAACCCAAAAGAAATTATTGATTATGGAGAAAAAGCATATAATATATTTCAGTTAAAAAAACTTCCTGTAGATATATATTTACCTCTAATACTAAAGTGCATAGAAATTGCTTATGAAGAATTAGAAGACAATATCAACTCGGAAAAATACAGACAACTTCTAGAAAAATATGATTCTTCTGAACAAAGCGATGATAAATATGAAAATTTAAAAAAACTTATTTACAACAGTGAAGATTATTCAAAGTTCAAAATTAATTTTGACGAATATGAAGCTGAATTAAAATCTAAAAAAGATTATAAAAAGCTTGCTGACATATACAGTTTGGCTTTATTTTCATATGAGAAAAATGAAATATTTAGTAAAGAAGATGTATTAAAAAAATTAAATTTTATTAATTCAAATAAAAGTAAATTATCAGAAAAAGAACAAATCGATTTTGAGATAACTTTAGTGGAATTTTATTCTTTGGCTCATATTAATCTAGAGGATGCATTAAAAATTTGTGACAAAAATTTAAATATAGAAAATATTAATGCTAAACTTTGTTTCTATCGTTTTAAATCAACAATAGAAGATACATTACAAAGGTATAATGAAGCATATAATACTGCATATAAAACTTTAGATGTTGCTATTGAAAATTTTGGCGAAAATGATCCGAGAATATTGAATTATTATGTTGATATTTTGGCGTTAGATATTTCAAGTAAAGATTCAAATTCCACTAAAATTGTATCAAAAGCATTAAAAATAATTTATGATAATAAATTAGAAGAAACCGATATTGCTGCTAAAGTATGGTTTCAATTAGCTAGTGAAGCCAAAACAAAGGGTAATTATATAGATTATTTAAATTATACCAATAAAAGTAAATTAATTTTAGAAAAAAATGGTGATGATTCTAAAATTGAATTATATATGCACTGCCTACTCAATTTAAGTGATATATATATCAAATTAAAAGAGTATGAATTAGTTAAACTATATTTAGATACTGTAAAAAAATTTTTAGATGAAATCTCATTTGGATTTGAGCATTCAGAACTTGAATCTGGTTATTATTCAAAACTAGGAGATTTTTATTTTTTTCAAAATAAATATATAGAAGCAAAAACCAATTATGAAAAAAGTTCTTCAAATAATGAAAATAAGTTTCAAAATGAATATAAATTAATAATATGTGATTATTTGATAGAACAAAACGCTAGTAAAACACTAGCAATATTAAAACAATTTGATAAAGAAAGCGGAACAAATTTTTGTTTAGATGATATTTATCTACTTACCTATAACCAAGGGGATTTTAAAGCTTCTCAAAAAATATTAATTGATTTATTGGTAAATAAAAGAAATGATAATAACCAATATTTTCATTTATTGAGTGATTATGAAAAAGAGAGATTATATAATAGTTTTTCTGAAAAATTTGAATTTTTGAATACTTATTTACTTGCTAACAACTCTGATTTTATTAATAAGTACATAGATTTTAGATTTTATAGTAAGTCTATATTGTTCTCAAACTCTTTTAAAATGGAAAGTAATAATGCTCAAATGGTTGACTTATATAACGAGCTAAAAACTAATAAAATTCAAATAAATAAAAATATTGAAAGTAAAATTGAGTACTCTAAAGAAACTGAAAATCTCAAATATAGAAATAGAGAAATTGAAAAGCTACTTTCACTTAATTCTAAACCATTAAATTCATTTACAAAACAAAACTTAGATAGTCAACTTAAAACTAGTGAAGCCTACATTGAAATTATTAGAATTAATAAACAATCAACAAAAGCAATTATTGCTCCCAATAAAAAAAATCAATTTACAGATTCAATTTCTTACGGAGCTATAATAATTAAGAAAAACACTGCTCCTAAATTTATTCTAATTGATGGTAGTAATCAATTAGAAAAACAATATGCTTCTAGTTTTAAATCAAGAATTCAAAATAAACAACTAGATACTGAAAGTTATCATTTATTGTTTGAGAAAATTGATAATGAGTTGAAGAATGTTAAAAAAATCTATTTAGTAACTGATGGTATTTATAATTCCATCAATATTGAGTCCCTTTATAATCCTAACAGAAAACAATACTTAATTGATTATTTAAAAATTCAACCAATACAAAATGTAAGAGCCATTACTGATAATAAAAAAGATTTTAAAGTTAGTATGAGCACTAAAACAATATTATTTGGCAATCCCGACTTTGACTTATTGATTGCCAATAAGAAAGAAAATGAATTTTCATTAGAAAGAGGTTTAGATAACGAATTACTCGATGAAATTAAATCAGGTGTAAAAATTAGTCCACTTAATGGTACGGAAAAAGAAATCGAAACTCTTGATGCTATTTTGAATAATTCCAATTCTAATGTGGAACTGTTTTCCAAAGCCAATGCTACGGAAGATAATTTAAAAAAAATACTATCTCCTGATATTTTACATATTGCTACTCATGGATATTTTCTAACCAATAATGATACTTCAAAAACAAAACAAAGTATTGCTAACTTAATAGATGACAATTATAAAAATGACTCTTATTTAAAATCAGGATTGCTTCTGGCAGGAGCACAAAACACCTTGAATGGTAAACAACCTGAAAGTAAAAATAATGGGATTTTAACTGCTGAAGAAGCCAAAAGTTTGAATTTAAAAGATACTGAATTGGTAGTTTTAAGTGCTTGTGAAACTGGATTAGGAGACAATTTAGTAGGTGAAGGCGTTATAGGATTGCAACGTGCTTTTATGATTGCTGGTGCCAAAAGTGTTATTATGAGTTTATGGTCAGTTAGTGACGAAAAGACACAAGAATTAATGACTTTGTTTTATACTAACTGGATTAAAAATAATATGACTAAAGAAGAAGCAATTTATCAAGCAAAAATAGCAATGAAAAAATTATATCCTCAACCTTATTACTGGGCTGGGTTTGTGTTGTTGGAGTAAAATCAATATTTTAATTTTATAATAATTTCTAATAAATAATTCAAATTTAATACAGATGAAAAATTCACTACTAATTTTAGTTTTTCTATTCGGCTTATCATTGTATAGTCAAAATCTAATATTTGTTGGCAATAATTCTTATAAAGCAACAAAGCCATGGTATTTTAAAGGAAATGGAGACCAATTTAAATATTATGCAAATGATGCCACAATTCAAGTAGGCAAAAAAGGACAAACCTATATATTATCAATTTCTACTAAAGTTTATGATGCTACTTCTGGTATAAAGGGAACTATTCGGGTATATCTTAATGATGGTTCAGCTATAGTATTATCTAAGACATTTTCGAAAGATTATTCAGATCAATATTCAACTGTAATTTTTCAATTATCTCCGTCTGATATCTCAAAACTCAAAAAATCAGATATAAATACAATAAGATTTAATAGTGGATTATCTGGTCAATTAGAGGGAACGACTGCAAGTAATCGATGGTTTGAAATTATTGATCCCTATTCGCCAAATGTTGTTAGAGAAATTAATTGGACAACTGCAAATGATATCTCTCAACTATAAAAAATCTTAAAAATTATTAATAATGACACCAATTGAATTTGTAGCATATTATGAAAAATATCTTATTGGAGATATTGATACAATGATGGAGAAAGCTGACCAAGAAAGTGAAGGTAATCAAATGGCAGTTCCTATTACTTTTTCAATTTTTTCTTGTTTAGATATTTTTGGCTATTTAATTAGAAATACAAAAGATGATTATGAATTACTACATGACACAACTGTAAATATAGCAACTTCTCTATTGTGGAGTAATTTTGAATTTCCTGAATTTGACATTAAAAAAGTCCATGACTTAGAAATAAAAAACAGAAATAAGCAGCCTGCATATGTTGAATTTCGAAAAACTGTGCTTTTTGAATTTATTAATATTTATCGCAATGGCATAATGCATACTTTTTTTCCAAAAGATTTTTCAATATCTAATAAGAAAGATGATGAAACATACGAGCTTTTTTACAAAGCTGGCGATAATTTAGTTTTTAATGCAAGAAAGTTT
>RDXZ01000084.1 GCA_004293265.1 Bacteroidota bacterium
ATAAAACCAGAGGGAACGGATATTGTGCTTTTTATTTCTGTAATTTGATTGGCATTGAGATTGCCTGATGTTCCGTTGGTGATATAATAATTGGCAATGACGAGATTGTTTGGTGGAATGGCACCGTTTGTGCCATCACCAAATTCTAAGATACATTGAAAGTAATATAATAAGAACTTTATTCGCAATACACTGACGAAATTTGTTATTTATAGATTATCACTTTATTGAATGATTGTTCCTAAGTTATAAAAATGTAACTAAAAAATAAACAAATACAAAAATGTATTTTTATTTTTAGTTTTTTTAATTTACCTTTGCGAAAAATAATTATAAAAAATAATAAAGAAAAATGAAATATATTTTATTGGTAGTAATTTTGTTGTCTTACTTATGCAGTTGTGGTACGCCCGCTGTGTACGAAAAAAATTATGATTTAAAAAACAATAGTTGGTATGCTGATTCCACTTTGAGTTTTAAGTTTGATATTCAAGAAATAGATGTAAAATATAATTTTTATTATAATTTTAGAAACACAAAAAGTTACCCTTTTTATAATTTATACCTTACTTACCATCTCAAAGATGATAAAGGAAATGTAGTTAGGACTGAATTACAAAATGCAACTTTATTTGATGCCAAAACAGGGAAACCTTTTGGCAATGGTGTAGGTGGAATTTATACACATCAACTATTGCACCCAAGTTTAACTAATTTTAAATTTACCAAAAAAGGAACGTATTATTTTAAAATGAAACAATATATGCGAAAAAATCCTTTGGAAGGTTTGCAAGCAGTTGGAATACGATTAGAAAAGGCAGAATAATTTTTTTTACTTACAAAATCAATTAAAAAATGTCATTCGGGATAGAATTAAATAATTAAAAAAATAGAAAATATGATTAATCCAAAAATAGACTTGGTTTTTAAAAAACTATTTGGGAGCGAGGAAAATAAGGATTTATTACTTTCTTTGGTAAATTCTATTTTACCACCACATCAACAAATCGCTTCACTGATATTAAAAAATCCATATAATTTATCTGATTATTTAGCAGGTAAACTAACCATTTTAGATATTAAGGCTGAAGACCAAAATGGTATTCAATATGATATAGAAATGCAAATAAAAGGTACTACTTTTTATGGTAAAAGAACTTTGTATTATTGGGCAAAAATATTCGGTTCACAATTAGACGACCCCACAGAATACAAAATCAATAAAGATAAAAAAGCAAAACCTGCTACTTATATTGAACTCAAAAAATGTATCGTCATTAGTTTGATGGACTTTAATTTTTTTGCTGACAAAGAATATCATCGTTGTTTTGTATTAAAAAACAAAGAAACAAACGAAACACATCAAGATTTAGATTATTTGGATTTATATTTTATCGAACTAAAAAAAGAAAAACTAAAAAGAAAAAAAATATTTAATTATAATATCTTAGAACGTTGGATTAATTTTCTTAATAATGCTTATAAATATTCTTATGAAAATTTACCCAACGAATTATTAGAAATTGATGAAATCAAAAAAGCAAATAAAAAATTACAAATAATGCAACTTGACCCAAAAGAAAGACAGCATTATGAGTATCAACAAAAATTATTTCTTGATGAAAATACAAGACAAAGAGAATTGGAAGATGTTCACAAAAATCTAAAAAATGCTTTAGAAGAAACTAAAAAAGCCGAAGAAGAAGCTAAAAAAGCCGAAGAAGAAACTAAAAATGCTTTAGAAGAAGCTAAAAAAGCCGAAGAAGAAGCTAAGAAAGCTGAAGAAGAAGCTAAAAAAGCCAAAGAAGAAGCTAAAAAAGCCAAAGAAGCTAAAAAAGAAGCCGAAGAAGCTAAAAAAGAAGCCGAAGAAGCTAAAAAAGAAGCCGAAGAAGCTAAAAAAGAAGCCGAAGAAAAACTAAAACAAATAGAACAAACAAAACAAATTGAATTTGCTAACAATTTAATTTCTATGGGTGCTGACGATGTTTTTATTGCTCAAGCCACTGACTTAAAAATAGAAGAAATTAAAAAATTACGGAAAAAATAAAATACACATACACACAAATATTAACATTTACTTTTAACACTATGTTTTTAAATATATTAGAAAAAAAAGAAAAAGAAGCTTATTTTGCATTGGCAAAAAAACTTATTCACGCAGATAACGAAGTGGCTCACCAAGAAAGTGTATTGATGAAAGCAATGCAACAAGAAATGCAATGGGAAAGTGAAAACTTATCTTATCTTTCTGAAAACTTATCAATTCAAGAACTATGTAATATATTTGTTGAAAAAAGAACGCGTGTATGTGCAATTATGGAACTTATCGGAATTGCGTTCGTAGATGGCGAATTTGTAACGGCAGAACAAGATTTGATTTATGAAATTGGAGATTGTATGAAAATGGATCACGAGGAAATTAATATGTATATTGATTGGGCAAAAAGAGTGTATGGAGGCGGAACAGAAAGGTAAATATTTTCCAACAGAAAAATTATTGGAATGGTACGAAAAAAATAAACGTGATTTACCTTGGAGAAATACTAAAAATGCTTATCATATTTGGCTTTCTGAGGTTATTTTGCAACAAACAAGGGTAAAACAAGGACTGCCTTATTACCAAAAATTTGTGCAAAACTATCCTCAAATCGAAAATTTAGCAAACGCCCAAGAAAGTGAAGTTTTGAGATTGTGGCAAGGCTTGGGCTATTATTCGCGAGCAAGAAATATGCACAAAACTGCTCAAGAAATTGTTGAAAAATTAGCAGGAAAAATGCCTGATAATTATAAAGATTTGTTAAAACTCAAAGGAATTGGAAAATACACTGCTGCCGCTATCGCTTCTTTTGGCTTTGATGAACAAGTTGCAGTTTTAGATGGCAATGTATATCGAGTATTGAGCCGTTTTTTTGGTATTGAAACTGATATCGCCAGCCCCAAAGCCGAAAAAGAATTTAGGGAAATTGCTCAAAATATCCTCCCAAAAAATGAAAAATCAAACCAATTTAATCAAGCAATGATGGAATTTGGTGCTTTACAATGCACTCCACAAAGCCCTGATTGCCTTTTTTGTCCGTTAGAAAGTCAATGCAAAGCATTAGAAAAAGGCAAAGTAAACGAATTGCCCATCAAATCAAAAAAAATAAAAATTAAAGAACGCTTTTTTAATTATTTTATATTCGAACATCAAAATAAAATCGCACTCAAAGTCAGAAACAAAAAAGATATTTGGGAGGGTTTGTATGATTTTTATTTGGTAGAACACCACGAAATATTACAAAAAAAACAACTTGAAAGCATTGATTTGATTCAAAATTATGTCAATGATATTCAATCTATTTCCAAAATTTATACGCATATTCTTACACATCAAAAAATTTTTATCTCTTTTTTTCATATTAATATTGACCAAAAAGAAATATTAACTCAAAAAAATTATCAATTTTTCGAAAAAAATGAAATAGAAAATTTACCAAAACCAATTCTATTAGCAAATTATTACAAAGAATTTATCAAATAAAAATTATTACAAAAAAAAATTATTACAAAAAAAAATTATGAAATTTTACTTTCTTCTCTTTTTTTCTTGCTTTTTTCTAATGTATTGTCAAGAAAAAGAAAATCAGTCTAAAAAAAATACACAAAAACAAACAGATTTTACTCCTGCATTCAAAATTCAAAAATATGAACATTATCAATTATTGACTATTTATTTCAACGAAAAAAAAGACAGCGTTTTGTATGCCTTTGTTCCAAAAAATAAAAAAATAGAAACCAATATTCCTACTAAAAATATTATCCGAACTCCTGTTCAAAAAATTGTTACTTTTTCGCACACGCATCTCGCCTGCATAGAAAAATTAGAACAAAATAATACAATTCTGGGCGTAACCGAAGGCAGTTTTCTCAAAGATTCGAAATGGGAAAAATCAATCCAAGAAAAAAAAATAATTGATTTAGGTACAGCAGACGAAGGAGTCAAAGAAAAAATTATTGCTATCAAACCCGAAATTGTGTTGATAAGCAATGCAATGGATATAAATAAATTAAGTTCGTTACGAAAATTTAATATTCAAACTATTGTCAATTTGGACTGGCTCGAAACGCACCCACTTGGGCGTGCAGAATGGATTAAAATTTTTGGTCTGATGTTCGAAACCGAAAAAGAAGCAGAAAATATTTTTGAAAAAATACAAAAAGAATATAACGAAATTAAAAATATTGCACAAAAAAAATCAAAAAATATAAGTGTTTTAACCGATATGCCTTTTAGAGGAACTTGGTATTTGGCGGGAGGAAAAAGTTATATGGCTCAATTTATCAAAGATGCGGGCGGTGATTTTGTAGGAAAAGACAACGACAATACGGCTTCTATTCCTATGACCATCGAAAAATTATATGTAAAAGGAAAAAATATAGACATTTGGCTCAATGTCGGGCAAGCCAAAACTTTGGACGAAATAGCAAAAAATGACGAAAGATTAACCAATTTTTTGCCTTATCAACAAAAAAAAATCTATAATTATGGAGCAGATTATTGGCTGACAAGCATTATAAATCCACAAGAAATATTAGCAGATATGTTGCACATTTTTCACCCAGAACTTCTAAAAGATAGAAAGATGAAATATTATACAAAATTAAAGTGATTTTTTAAAAAAAATACTTTACTTTTGCACTTCTTTAAATAAAACTATCATTATTGAAAAAAAAATATGGAATTGAATAATACAGGACGTGTTACGTTGCGTACTGCAGTAACGATTGTAGTGGCAAATATGGTCGGTGCAGGCGTTTTTACTGTTTTAGGTTATCAAGCATTGGGTACTGCCGCCGTTTTTCCTTTACTTTTGTTGTGGGTAATTGGTGGCGTAGTAGCGATGTGTGGTGCTTTGAGTTATGGAGAAATGGCGGCATTATTTCCTCGTTCGGGCGGTGAGTATAATTATTTATCCAATACTTATCACCCTGCTTTTGGATTTTTATCAGGTTGGATTTCTGCTACGGTTGGTTTTTCTGCTCCTGTGGCGATGGCAGGCGTAGCCTTAGGGACTTATTCATCTTCCATTATTGGTTTGCCTCCACAAGCCATTGCGATTGCAGTGATTATTTTGATTTCAATTATTCACTCGACAGATGTAGGACTTGGAAGTATTTTTCAACAATACTCAACTGCTCTAAAAGTTATTTTAATTATAGGATTTATTTTTGGTGGATTGTTATTAACTCCTAATCCTCAACCTGTAATGACCGCTTTAATTCCTACAGAAAAAGATTGGTCAATGGTTTTTAGCGCTGGTTTTGCTATTAATTTGGCTTTCGTTTCTTTTGCTTATTCAGGTTGGAATGCCGCCGCATATTTGGCAAATGAAATTGAAAATCCGCGTGTGAACGTACCACGTGCATTAGTTACAGGTACTTTGATTGTGATGATTGCTTATATTTTATTAAATATTGTATTTCTTTATACTTTACCTGTAAACACATATCTAACCGAACAATTAGCCAATATCAAAGCCAATAAAGGTCCTTTGGAAGTTGGATATTTGTCCGCACAGCAATTTTTAGGAGATAATGGTGGAAAAATAATGGCGGGAATGATTGCTTTATTGTTGATTTCATCAATTAGTGCTATGATTTTTGCAGGACCGAGAGTAATGCAAACGATGGGCGAAGATGTGAAGATTTTAAATTTTTTATCTTATAAAAACAAAAAAGATATTCCTGTTTTAGCCATCATTTTACAATCTACCATTTCAATTATTTTAGTTTTAACTGCTCAATTTGATACTATTTTATCTGCTATTGCTTTTACTTTAGATATTTTTACTTTTGCGACAGTATTAGGAGTATTCGTGATGCGATACAAAGCACCTCAAGCCGAAAGAGCATACAAAACTTGGGGCTATCCAATAACGCCTTTGATATTTTTAGGAGTTACAGGCTGGACAATGTATTACCTTTTGACAGAAAGAACAATTCCATCTTTAATTGCTTTGGGAGTAGTTTTGTTGGGTTTAGTTGTTTATTTTATCAATCAACAAACTGAAAATAAAGAAGCAAAATAAAAATAAAAGGTATTTATTTAGTCCCAAAGGCAAAAATAGATACTTTTATTTTTTGTAACAAAATTTTATAAATGAAAAATTCCTGTTCGAAGTTTCGCTAAATAATTACGATATTTTTTATAAATATGCCATTTTTAATTATTTTTTTACATTTTCTTTTTTTGAGTTTTATTATTTATAGCCTCAAAAAAAAATATAAAGATATGCCTTTGATAAAATGGTGGTATTTTGCTGTTTTTACTAAAATTATCTTTGGCGTTTTTTATGGCATACTTTATATCAAAGTGTATGGCAGTGGCGGTGATACTTTTTTATATTTTCAAGAGGTTTCTGTTTTGGTCAATTTGGCTTACAATGATTTTGAAAGTTTTTGGAAAATTTTTTGGTACAATGAATACAATCCTTACATCAATATCAGTGCCGCCACTTGGAAACAAGAGCGTGTTTTAGTAACCATCAAATTTTTAAGTCTATTACAAACTTTAACACTGAATGATTATTGGATTCAGGGTTTTTATTTGTCTTTCGTGAGTGCGTGGGCAATGTGGAAGTTAGCCAATACATTGGTTCAAATTTTTCCTAAAACATATTTTTCGTCTATTTTGGTTTTTTTGGCTTTTCCAAGCATACAATTATGGAGCAGTGGTTATACAAAAGAAAGTATAACTATGTTTTTTTTATGTTTTTCTTTGGCTTATTTTTTACAGATTTATTTTGGAATTATTAGTTTTAAGAAATATTTTTTGAAAATAATATTTGTTTGGATATTGACAATTATTTGGTTATTTTTAGTCAAATTTTATTATTTAGCTGCTTTATTACCTACAATTTTTGCTTTTATTTTATGTGATTGGATACTTATAAAAATACAAATAAAATCATATATTTTGAAGGCTTTACTTTTTGTAATTGTTTGGTTTATGGTCGTTTTGCCCACTACACAATTGCATAATACTTTAAAAATCAATTATTTTTTATTAGCATTGTCTTATAATCACAATTCGACTTATATTCACTCGCACCCGCAAGACTTAATTCATTACTCGATTTATCCTGTGCAAGGTTTTGTGAGTTTGGAAGGAAAATCTGTGATGAGTTTTTTGTATAATGCACCGATTGCGTTTTTTTCTGCGTGTTTTAGACCTTTTTTATGGGAAACCTACAACCAAAAATTAAAGATTTTGATGGCTTTGGAAAATACTTTTTTTCTTATTTCAGTTATTATTGGTATTTTTTGCCTTCTCAAAGTAAAAAAAAATATAGAAAATAAATATTTTCTTTTGTCTATTTCATTGATTTGGTATTCAATTATTTTATTGACAATTTTAGCATTTGCTTCGCCTAATTTTGGCGGTCTGATGCGTTATCGAATAGCAGTTTATCCTTTTTTATTGTATTTTTTCTTGAGTTGGATAGAAAAATATTATCGAGAAAAATATGTTCTTTGGAATAAAAATATAGATAAATAATTCATAAAAAAAATTAAAAAACTTTCTTTTTTCTGTATCTCTTTGAAAAAAAGTTTTTTTAGACTAATTTTGCACGAACAAAAAAAATTATTAAAATAAAAAAAATGAAACTAACCGAAGTAATAAAAAACGCTAAAAAGCCTTTATTTTCTTTTGAAATTTTGCCTCCACTCAAAGGAGAAAGTATCAACCATTTGTTTGATGCCATCGAACCTTTGATAGAATTTAATCCTGCTTTTATTGATGTAACGTATCACCGCGAAGAATATATCTATAAAAATCACCCAAACGGACTTTTACAAAGATACAGCACGCGAAAAAGACCAGGAACGGTCGGAATTTGTGCCGCCATTATCAATAAGTATAAAATCGAAGCAGTGCCTCATTTGATTTGTGGCGGTTTTTCAAAAGAAGAAACAGAAGATGCTTTGATTGATTTAGATTATTTGGGCGTGGAAAATGTGTTGGTTTTGAGAGGTGATGCCATCAAAAGTGAAGGAAGTTTTGTACCCGAACCCAATGGACATAATTACGCCATTGATTTGTTGCACCACGTTGTCAATTTGAATCAAGGGCATTATTGGGGACAAGAAAAACCTGATAACACAGGTACAAATTTTTGTATTGGCATTGCAGGTTATCCTGAGAAGCATTTTGAAGCACCTAATTTCAAAAAAGATATTTATTATCTCAAACAAAAGGTCGATGCTGGGGCTAATTATATCGTAACACAAATGTTTTTTGATAACCAAAAATATTTTGATTTTGTAAAAACGTGCAGAGAAGAAGGAATTAATGTACCCATTATTCCGGGCTTAAAACCATTGACAACTAAAAAACAACTTTCTATTTTACCAAGTATTTTTCATATCGATTTACCTTCTGATTTGGTTGATGCGGTTGAAAAATGTAAAACTAATCAGGAAGTAGCACAAGTTGGCGTAGAATGGGCAATTCAACAATCCAAAGAATTATTAAATTTTGGCGTGCCTTGTTTGCATTATTATTCGATGAGCAAATCAGAAGCAGTGAAAAAAATTGCACAAGGCGTTTTTTAATTCAAAACAATTTTCTGCATTCGTTTACGTTTGCACGAGATAATAGTTGGTGCAAGCGTTTACGTTTGTATCTAAATAATTACAATTTTTCAACGTAATTTTTTTTTATTTTAATATATGAAATTTTTTATTGATACTGCAAATTTGCAGGAAATTCAGGAAGCTTATGATTTAGGCGTATTAGATGGCGTAACAACCAATCCATCTTTGATGGCAAAAGAAGGCATCAAAGGCAAAAATAATATCTTAAAACATTATCGTTCTATTTGCGATATAGTCGGTGAGGGTGATGTGAGTGCTGAGGTAATCGCTACCGATTTTGACGGAATGGTAAGAGAGGGCGAAGAATTGGCAGATATTCACGAGAACATTGTTGTCAAAGTACCTATGATAAAAGAAGGCGTAAAAGCCATTAAATATTTTTCAGACAAAGGTATTCGCACCAATTGCACTTTGATTTTTTCGGCGGGGCAGGCGCTTTTGGCAGCAAAAGCAGGGGCAAGTTTTGTGTCACCTTTTGTAGGCAGATTAGATGATATTAGTACAGACGGTATCGAGTTGATTTCTCAAATCAAAGATATTTTTATGAACTATGATTTTGATACAGAAATTTTGGCGGCTTCTATTCGTCATCCGATGCATATTATCAAATGTGCAGAATTAGGTGCAGACGTGGCTACTTGCCCTTTGAACGTGATTTTAAGTTTATTAAACCACCCTTTGACTGATAGTGGTTTGAAAAAGTTTTTATCTGATTACGAAAAAATGAAAGATTTATCTTAATTAGAAAATAATAATTTTTGGGATCTATTTAGCCCCAACTTTAAATAAGCTGTCCAAAAACCTATAAGATTTTTTTAAAATCTTATAGGTTTAAATAATTGAAAATCAAATAGTTATAAAATTATATTTGTTATAAAATATACTTTTCGCACAACCCCCAGCCCCAAAGGTAAAAAATAGATAGGGCTAAATAAACACAAATTTTTATATAATAACAAAAATATTACTCAAAAAAAATGCAACTTTCTCGCTTAGAAATAAAAGGTTTTAAAAGTTTTGCCGAACACGCAGTCATCAATTTTAATGAAGGAGTTACAGGAATTGTAGGACCGAATGGCTGTGGAAAATCCAATGTAGTCGATGCGATTCGATGGGTATTGGGCGAGCAAAAAACAAAGGCTTTGCGAAGCGACAAAATGGAAAATGTAATATTTAACGGAACAGAAAAAAGAAAACCTGCCGCTTTGGCACAGGTTTCTTTGACTTTTGATAACAATAGAAATTTATTGCCCGCAGAATATTCGCAGGTAACTATTACCCGCAGGTATTATCGCACAGGCGAGAGCGAATACTTAATCAACGATGTCAGATGTCGCCTCAAAGATATTCATAATTTGTTTTTAGATACAGGAATTGGGGCAGATAGTTATGCTATTATTGAACTTAAAAAAGTCGATGAATTATTGCACGATAAAGAAGGCTCTCGAAGAGATTTGTTTGAGAAAGCGGCAGGCATTTCAAAATATAAATCTAAAAAAAAAGAAGCTTTGAGCAAACTGGAACACACAGATACCGATTTGGCACGCGTAGGCGATTGGCTTTTTGAAATAGAAAAAAATCTAAAAACCTTAGAAAAACAAGCCAAACAAGCAGAAAAGTTTTTTTCTTTGAAAGAAGAATACAAAAAATATAGTATTGTTTATGCTAAAAAATCATTAGAAAAACAACAAACAAATTTAGTGAATTTGTCTGAAAGATTAAAAAATGAAACCGAAAAAAGATTGCAATACAAAGAACTTTTGAACAATCAAGAAATTGAAATCGAAAAAGAAAAAAATCAAATCAATGAGTTAGAAATTGATTTACAAAAAACTAAAAATCAATGGATAGAACACAAAGGAAAAATTAAACAAATTGAAAACGAACAAAAGGTAAAGGCTGAAAAATTACATTTTTTACAAGAAAAAATTGAAAATATAAGATTACAAATCAATACAGATTTTCAAAATCAAAAAAGATTAAAAGAAGATAAAAATAAACTCGAAAACCAATTGATTGAAACTGAAAAAACACTCAATCAAAAAGAAAATGAGGTTAAAAATCTACAAAATAATTACGATAAACAAAGAACTACTGCCACAGAATGGCAACAAAAAACCAAAAGCTTAGAAGCACAAAAACAAAGTTTAGAAAATCAATTATTTCAACAAAATAAAAATGCTGAGTTTGCACAAGTACAACTCAACAAAGCAAAAATTGAAGCCGAAAAAATATTAAATTCTGATTCTGAACAACAAAATAAAGCAAAACAATATTTGGAAGAAATAAAAATATTGACCGAAGAAATAAAAAGAACAGAAGAAGATTTGTCAGATTGGCAAAAAAAAGAGGAAAGACGTGCCATAGAAATTTTAGAAGCAGAACAAAATTTAGATAAACTAAAAGAAAATTTGGCACAAATCAAACGCAATCGTGATGCCAAATCAAACGAGTATAAATTGTTGCAATCTTTGGTAGAAAAAATGGACGATTTCCCAGAAGCCTTAAAATATTTACAAAAGGAAACTACTTGGGCAAAAAATATCCCCTTGCTTTCTGATGTGTTGGCGTGTGAAGAAAAATATAAAGTAGCTATCGAAAACTACCTCGAACCTTATTTGAATTATTACGTTGTCAAAGATGTTGCGCAGGCGTTTGAGGCAATTGATTTATTAGAAAAATCAAAAAAAGGGAAAGCGAATTTTTTTGTTTTATCTCATCTTAATCAAGCCATAAAAATTGATAAAAATTATGCAAAAAATGAGGTTTTGAACGCTACCGCAATGTTTGTGGGTGGTGTGTTGCCAAATTTAAGAAATGAAAACAAGCCAATTATTGCCTTAGAAGTAGTCAATTATGAGCCTGAACACGAGAGTTTAATACAATATTTATTAGCCAATGTTTTGGTCGTCAAAGATATTGAAATGACTAAAGATTTATCCAAAGAAAAGGCTTTTGTGAGCGTTGATGGACGTTTTTTGAAAAGAAATTTTGCTATCAATGGTGGCTCAATTGGAGCATTTGAAGGAAAAAGAATTGGGCGTGCCAAACAAATCGAAACCTTGCAAATTGATATTCAAAATTTGGATAATCATATCAAAACCGCAGAAGAAAATCTTAGTTTTCAAACGCAAAATTTATTAGAATTGAAAAGAAATTTATCGCTCAAAGAAGGTTTACAACAAACACAAAAACGCCTCCAAACACAAAAAGAACAAAATATGATGCTTAAAAGCAAGCAAGAACAAATCAATATGATTGCCAAAGCAAGCTTAGATAGACAGGCTGATATTACCGAACAAATGGCAACTTGTGAGGAGGAATTAAGAGAAATAAATCCAAAAATAAAATTATTAAAAACACAATTGCAAGATGTAAAAATTGAATTAGAAAATGCACAATTTGAAAATGAAACTCAACAAGAAAATTTACAAGCAATTTCTACGCAATTTAATCAACAAAATGTGGTTTTATTTCAACAAAAAAATTTATTGCAAAAAATAGAACAAGAAGTTCAATTTAAAACAGAAAACGAAAATGAAATCAAAAATCGACTACAAAAACTACAAATAGATTTAGAAAACACAGAAATTGAATTAGAAAATTCATTGGTTTTGATTGATGAATTGGTTTTACAAATTCAAAACTTACAACATCAAACGCCTGATTTAGAAAAAAACTACAGCGAACAAGAGCAATATTTTTATAAAATGCGTGGACAAATTGCCCAAGAAGAAAAAACTATCAAGGAAACACAAAGGCAAAAAGAAATGCAAGATGGTATTATTCATCAAATTGAAACAAAAATCCACGAAACTGAGGTCAGTTTGGCAGGTTGGAAAGAACGCTTGGCAGTCGAATTTCAGATGACTTTGGAGGATATTTTTACAGCAGAAAACAACGCAATCGAGTTGCCTGATACGGGGATTATGGAATTAGATTTGAAAGGTTTGGTGGACGATTTGAAACAAAAAATTGAAAAAATAGGGACAATTAATGCCTTAGCGATGGAAGAATATAACGCCACAATGGAAAGACATACGTTTATTTCTGCCCAAAAAACAGATTTGGAAAATGCTAAAAAAATATTATTAGATACTATCAACGAAATGGAAAATTTTGCTAAGGAAGCTTTTATGGAGGCTTTTGGCAAGATTCGAAATAATTTTATTCAAGTTTTTCGTTCTCTTTTTTCTGCGGAGGATAAGGCTGATTTGGTATTGGCTAACCCCGAAAATCCATTGGAATCTGTGATAGAAATTACGGCACAGCCCAAAGGAAAACGCCCTTTGACGATTGACCAACTTTCTGGTGGTGAAAAAACGCTGACCGCCATTTCTTTGTTATTTGCTTTGTATTTATTAAAACCTGCTCCTTTTTGTATTTTTGATGAGGTTGATGCACCCTTAGATGACTCAAATACTGAAAAATTTAACAAAATTATCAAAGAATTTTCGGGACAATCACAGTTTATTATCGTTACACACAACAAAAGAACAATGGCTTCTACTGATATTATGTATGGCGTTACGATGCTTACACAAGGCGTTTCGTCGGTTGTGCCTGTGGATTTGCGCGAGTACGCATAGGTAAAAAATAATAAGATTTTTAATTTTAGATTGCTTTTTTGACCACAAAACCATAATTCTGATAGATTTAAAAAAAATCTTGAAAGTTGTTAAAAAAAATGTTTTTCATAGTTTTTTTTTATTTTTATAAAACATTTTTTACTTTTTATGGTTATTATTGTTAAAGTAAAACTTTTTTTATTTCTTTTAATTCTTTATTTTTTATTAAAATAGCAACATAAATGGCTTATTATTGCAAATTTTTCTTTTTTTTTATTTCTTATAATTTTTTTTCTGTTTTATCTGCACAACAAAACCTTTTTAATATTCCATCGGGAGATATTACGCCTGAAAAAAAGTTTTTTTATCAACATCAGCTTAATTTTTATTCCGATAAATTTGAATCAAAATCTCATATCGTTTATGGATTAGGGAAAGGTTGGGATATTGGTTTTAATTTGATAAATTCTGGTTTTTCATTACAAAAACAGCATTTATTTAAGTTTCAAGAGGCACCTGTGAGCGAAACTCCTTTGCAACCCATTGCTTTGTTTACGGCTCAAAAAAGTTTTAAATTACACGAGAAATTTCAATTTAATATAGGTACACAATTAGGAAGCAATATCAACCGATATAGTGATAATCTTCGTTTTGCTCATTATTCTTATGGAGTGGGTTTATTAGAAGTTTTTAATCATTGGAAAATTACTTTTGGTGGATATTATTCGAATGATATTATCAAAGGACGCGGCAATGATGCAGGTTTTTTATTTGGTTATGAAATTCCAATCGTATCGCATAAATTTTATTTAATGGCAGATTTTATTTCAGGTAATAATTCTCAGGGTATTTCCGCCATAGGTTTTATGATTCCTGCAAACAAAAAAGTACAATTTTGTTTAGGGGCAATTGTACCCAATATCAATAATTCGAAAGGAGAGTATGGCGTTGTGTTTGAGTTAAATCTTTTAGGTTGGGATTATTGGTAGTGATGTTAGAATTTTCCAATTTGTAAGAAATATAATTGTAGGTCGCGAGGCTTGTCCTCGCTTTTATATACAAGCGCGAGAAAAAAATTACCCTTCATATACATAACGCGAGGAAAGCCAATAAATAAAAAATTATTTCATCATCGCCCACAAATCAAAATAATGTAACTTTGTAATATGAGCAAAAATTTCACTCATTTCAATTGTAGTTGCACCTTCCCAAAGACTTAATTGTGCTACATAATTGTTCAACAAGCGATAAATTTCTGCTACTTGATTGATTTGCCCGTACAATTTAACTGCTGTGTTGTTTTTATCTAATCTTAATTCATCAATAACAAATAACACAAAATATAAAAAATCACGCGAAGTTTTGTATTCAAAAGTATTACAAAATAACACTTCTGCGTTGTTTAAAACCACAATTACCAAATATTTTTCATTCACAAAAATATTTATGTGTGATTCTTTGGTTGTATTTTTATCTTTTAATTGATTTAAAAAAACCTCTGTAATGTGTTTAAAATTTACGTGAGTATAGTTTTTTTTACCCCAATTATAAACCGATTCAGGAATATTAAAAATATTAACTGCCTCAAAAGATTTTTGTTCGTTAGTCATAATCGGATTTTGTGCCGCCTTATTATCAGCATATTGCAAATATTTCAAGGCGTGTGCAGGCACGAACAAATCTTTTGGAACCAATGTAAAAGTTTTTAAAGGAGATAAAATTGATACATTTTTCCAATCTTTTTTGGCTACTAATTCAATTTTTTTTTGTATATTTTCTAATTCATCTTCCCATTGTTGCTCGTCAATAGGTTGATAATAATACAAATGTTCGAGCATTTGTAGTTTATTATTTTGTACTGCCGCCAACTTAATATGTTGATAATCAAGACTTATATATAAATCGGTTTCTGGTGTTTTTTCAACTGAAAATTTTTTTTCAACGATTGAAAGAAGTTTTTTATATTCCATATTTTTTTAATTATTCATATTGATTTTATTTTTCATTTGTACTTTTCGGCCGGGAAAATTAACCATATTTTCTATGGCAGTTCCGTTGGTGCAAACCAGCCATAACATTGGACAAATTGGCGTATATTTTGGTACATCAGCGTATCCATCTGTAAAATATATCAAGGCATCAGGTCGATAAACATCATTGGCGTATCGAATAGGCTCATCAAATATTGTACCTCCTTGCCCGCTGACCGAATTGGGTGCTATCCCCTTGTAGTGGTATGTGTTACCAATTTTTGTATCACACTCCACGACAAAAATTTCAACTCTTTGTTTCCAAATATGGTGTAATTCTCCAAAAAACTCTTTTAAATCTTCATCACTTACGCTTCCTGATGTATCTAAGGCAACTAAAATTTTTTGTTTTTTTAGAATTTTGATACCCGGAGTAGTGCCGTATCTTTTAGATGCCCTTCTGATTGTATTTTTGAGAGAAGTTTTACTACTACTATTAGCAAACAATTTTAAGGCTCTTTTCCAATTGATGACTGGTTTTTCGTTATGTTCCAATAAATCCAAATAAGATTTTAGTTCTCCCGGTGTTTTTCCCCAATCTTTTGTTGAGAGTCTTTTCATTACATCGCGAATTTGTTTTTTGATAGCGTCATTAGCTATTTCTTTTTCAGCATTAGAAAGGTCTTCTAATTTTTCCCAAGCTTTATGTTTTTTTTGCCAAGTATTTTCTTGGTCTAAAAAATTTTTTAAGTTTTTCCACGATTGATTTTTATCTAAATTGGATTGGTTTTTACAATCTTGGCACCCTTTTTCTTCACAATTTTTACACTTTTTATTATCTTCACATTCTTTTTGAAAATCGTTTAATCTATTATAATAATACAAAACGCTTTCATGTGGGCGAAGCTTTAACTCTGGAAAACAAGACAACAAAATTGCGCCTTCAGGCAAATGTGTACTTTTTATATATTGATTGACTACCAAATCAGCCGCCAAATTAAATATCATTTTTTTTCGATATTTATGAATGGCTAAAATATGTTGATAAACAATGTGTAAAATTTCGTGTTTTATTACGCCTATTCGGTACAACAAAGGGGCTAAATCTATCGTCCAAAATTTTGGATTGATATACAAAATAACCAGACCATCTTGATAGCTCACAGCCAAAGTATCGATTTCAAAAGTAATTTTTTTGACCATTCCTGTAAAAAAATGTCCAAAAAAAGGTTCTGGCTCTACCATTTTTTCTCTATCACCAATGGTTAATTTTGAACTAATTTTAGCAATTTCTTCGTATATTTTTTGATGATTATATACCTCCTCGTTTTCCATTCTTAATAAAATAATAATATATCCACAAAATTAGTTTTTTTTATTTAAAAAGTCAAAAAAATAGTGTAATCTTTTATTAAAAAAAGATGAAATGATTTGGGTTCTTCTAAGATTTATACAGAAAATTATCGCAGGAAGTACGCGGATTTTACGAATTAGAACGGATTTTCATTTTTATAAAATTTTATCCGTATAAATATTAGTAGAACCCAATTTTTTTAAAGAAAATTAAAAATAGAAATAAAAAAGAATTACTTT
>RDXZ01000002.1 GCA_004293265.1 Bacteroidota bacterium
TAGGTACATGGACAGGAGATTCTCAGCTTGAAAATATAATTTTAACAGCTACAGGAACAGTTATGACTTCAAAAAACGCAACAAAACTAGAATTTGATTTTACAAGTTTGAATGAGTTTATGAGTTTTAATTTCTTATTTGCATCTGATGAATATGGAGCTTTTCAATGTTATTTTGCAGATGCATTTGCTTTTTTACTTACTGATTTAGTAACTGGTGTTACCACAAATTTAGCGGTAGTGCCAGGAACAACTACTCCAATTTCTGTAGTTACCATAAGAGATACTCAATATAATAATAGCTGCGCCTCCGTAAATCCTGATTTTTTTGATACTTATTATACTGGAACTTCCAATTATTCTTCGGCAATAAATTTCAATGGACAAACTGCTGAAATGACGGCTTCATCAGCTATCTTACCTAATCATCCTTACCATATTAAATTAGTTGTGGCGGATAGAAGTGATACTGCTTATGATTCTGCTGTATTTATTAAAGCAGGAAGTTTTACTTCAGGCCCACCCGAATGTTCTGATAAAATAAATCTTATTGCTTTTGTTGATGAAAATAATAATGGTACTAAAGATAGTGGTGAAGTTAATTTTACTTATGGATCGTTTGTTTCTCAACAAAATAATGCTGGACCAATAAGTAATGTGTCTTCTCCTTTTGGTATGTATACCGTTTATGATTCAAATCCTAGTAACACTTATGATTTCAGTTATTCATTAAACTCCGAATATGCAGCATATTATTCTGCCGGAACAACCAATTATAATGATGTAAGTATTGCATTAGGAAGTGGGACACAAACATTATATTTTCCAATAACTCTTGTATCGGGTTATAATGATGTGGCTGTTTCAATAGTTTCAGTTTCTCCACCAAGACCAGGATTTACCTATACCAATAAAATTGTATATAAGAATTTAGGTGTTGCGACAACAAGTGGACAAGTTTCATTTATTAAAGACGCTAATGTTACAATAGCATCTGTTTCGCAACCTGGAATTGTTAGTACAGCATCTGGATTTACTTATGATTTTACAAATTTAACGCCTTATGAAACTCGTTTTATAGATGTTACAATGCATGTTCCAGCAATTCCAGAAGTGAATATAAATGATATATTAATTACTAACGCAACAGTTTCTGCGCCATCTGGAGATATTAATTTACCTAATAATGCATTTTCAAACGCTCAAGTTGTTGTAGCATCTTATGACCCAAATGATAAAATGGAATCGCATGGAAATTCAATTCAATTCAATCAATTTTCCGCTAATGATTATTTATACTACACTATTCGGTTCCAAAACGAAGGAACTGCGAATGCCATAAATGTCAAAGTTCAAGATTTATTAGACTCAAAATTAGAGGAAACTAGCATACAAATGATTAGTGCAAGTCATGGTTACATCATGGAAAGAATTAACAATCAAATCAGTTGGAAGTTTGACTATATTAATTTGCCTCCAGCACTTTCAAATGAGGAATTAAGTAAAGGTTATGTGTGCTTTAAAATAAAACTAAAACCTGGTTTTGCAATTGGAGATATTATACCAAACACAGCAAACATTTATTTTGATACAAATCCTGCCATTGTAACAAATACGTTTAATACTCAGTTTGTTTCTGCTTTAGGAAATTTAGCATTTGAAACAAGTAATTTCTTATTGGTTCCAAATCCTGCTTCAAATTTTGTTCAAGTTTATTTACAAAATAATTCTGAAAGTATTAAATCAATTGTAATTTATGATATTTTAGGAAAAAAAGTTAAAGAAGTAACTGAAGTAAACGCTAGAGAAATTCAAATAAATACTTCTGAATTGTCGAAAGGATTGTATCTGGTTGAAATTACTTCCGATACTTTAATAAAACAAATTAAAAAATTAGTAATTAATTAATTTTTAAACCGATTCATTTATTTGAATCGGTTATTAGGAAAGCTTTATTTTGAGTAGAATCAAAAGTCAGTAAAAATACTTTAGCAAGTAATAATTATTTTCAATTAAAGTATCGATTAAGAAGCAAAATCAAATATAGGAATAATATAAAAAAGCGAAATAATTACTATTTCGCTTTTTTATTGAAAAAAAGTCAAAAAATATATTGCATAATTGCATCTAAAAAAACTATCTTTGCACTCTGAAAAAAGTATGTTTTTTTCAATAATAAATAGCTATTAAATAAATACATAAGCAATGTCTAAAGTTACAGGAAAAGTTGCACAAATTATTGGACCAGTTGTAGACGTAGTGTTTGACACTACTAACGGAGAACTTCCAAAAATTTATGATTCGTTAGAAATTACTAAAAAAGACGAGCCAAAACTTTTTCAATTTATTGAAGAAATTGTCAAAGAAGTAGGCACAGATTTCCCAAAAAAAATATACCTTTCTTCAGACGTAAAT
>RDXZ01000085.1 GCA_004293265.1 Bacteroidota bacterium
TTTGGGAGATTTTTGAGTGTAATAATTTTTGGCTTTTAACAATAATTTTGCTTTGTCAATTTGTTTTCTTGGTGCTACTTCTTCTTTTTGCACCCGACAGCCATACAAAAAAACAGCCCCCAGCAATATCATTATGCTCAATATTTTAGCACAAGGGGGGGGTAATTTAGAAATTGATACTTTTTTAACATATTTGTTATTTATTTTTTTAAATATATGCAAAGGTAATACTGTTTTTTTATTTTACAAATTTTTA
The DNA here is from genome assembly GCA_004293265.1 of Bacteroidota bacterium. Classification (GTDB taxonomy): domain Bacteria; phylum Bacteroidota; class Bacteroidia; order Cytophagales; family Microscillaceae; genus RDXZ01. The sequence continues at coordinate 257 of RDXZ01000085.1, forward strand.
ACAGAAAAATTTTGTTTTTATAAAAAATATCATTAAAAACCCTAAAAAAACATAAAATAAAATCAAAATAAAATCAAAATAAAATAAACTTTTTGAGCAAAAAAAATGTTCTTTTTAAAAATATTAAACATCAATAAGCAAAATGTTCCAACTTACTTCTGAATTTCAACCCACAGGTGACCAACCACAAGCCATCGAGCAACTTGTCAAAGGCATAGAAAATGGTGAAAAAGCACAAACATTATTAGGAGTTACAGGCTCAGGAAAAACTTATACGATTGCTAATATGATAGCACAACTCAACAGACCAACTTTAGTTTTTAGTCATAACAAAACGCTTGCCGCACAATTATACGCAGAATTTAAACAATTTTTTCCTCAAAATGCTGTCGAGTATTACATTTCTTACTATGATTATTATCAGCCTGAAGCCTATATGCCTACCACTAATACTTATATCGAAAAAGATTTAGCCATCAATGAAGAAATAGAAAAATTGCGATTGAGTGCCACTGCCGCTTTGCTCACAGGCAGGCGTGATGTGATTGTGATTGCGTCTGTTTCTTGTATTTATGGTATTGGAAACCCAGAGGAGTTTGCTCAAAACGTAATTAGTATCAAAGTAGGTGATAAAATTCCTCGAAATAAATTTTTATACAATTTGGTAGATATTTTGTATTCTCGAACCGAAGCCGAATTTTCAAGAGGTACATTTAGAGTAAAAGGTGATACAGTAGATATTTATTTGGCTTATGACGATTTCGCTTATAGAATATTTTTTTTTGGTGATGAAATCGAAACAATACAAAAAGTAAACCCTGAAACTAATTTTAAACTCAATGATGAAACTGCTATTTCTATTTTTCCTGCTAATTTATTTGTTACAGGACAAGAAACTTTGCAGATTGCTATGCAAGAAATTCAAGAAGATTTAGTAAAACAAATTGAATATTTTAAAAGAGAAGGAAGATTTGAAGAAGCCGCTCGCATCAAAGAAAGAACAGAGTTTGATTTAGAAATGATGAGAGAATTAGGATATTGTTCAGGTATTGAAAATTATTCGCGATATTTTGATAGACGTGAAGCAGGCGATAGACCTTTTTGTTTGTTAGATTATTTTCCCGAAGATTATTTGCTGGTGATAGATGAAAGCCACGCCACTATTCCACAAATCAGAGGAATGTTTGGTGGAGACCGCTCTCGAAAATCAATGTTGATAGATTATGGATTTAGATTGCCTTCTGCTTTGGATAATCGCCCTCTGAAATTTAACGAATTTGAAGGCATTATCAACCAAGTTATTTTTGTAAGTGCCACGCCTGCTGATTATGAATTGCAGATTTCCGAAGGAGTAATTGTCGAACAAATTATCAGACCAACAGGAATTTTAGACCCTTTGGTTGAGGTTAGACCGAGTTTGAACCAAATTGATAATTTATTAGAAGAAATTAATTTGGCTATCGAGACCGAATCACGCGTTTTGATAACTACTTTGACCAAACGAATGGCTGAAGAATTAAGCAAATATATGGATAAAATGGGCATAAAATGTCGTTATATTCATTCAGAAGTCAAATCTTTGGAAAGAGTAGAAATTTTAAGAGAATTGCGTTTGGGAGTAATCGATGTATTGATTGGCGTAAATTTATTGAGAGAAGGATTAGATTTGCCCGAAGTAAGTTTGGTAGCCATTATGGACGCAGACAAAGAAGGTTTTTTGAGAAACCAACGTTCTTTAATCCAAACTATGGGGCGTGCCGCCCGAAACGACAAAGGTAAAGTAATTTTGTATGCTGATAAAATGACTGACTCAATGCGAAAAGCCATAGATGAAACACAAAGAAGGCGAAAAATACAAGAAATTTATAATACTGAAAATAATATTGTTCCAAAAACAACCAAAAAATCAACTGAGGCAATTATGCAGCAAACTTTTGTAGCAGATAAACAAAAAATTGTCAAAGCATACATCGAACCTGAAAGCATTAATGTAGCCGCTGACCCAATTGTAGCGTATATGTCTAAGGCAGAATTAGAAAAACAAATCACAAAAACACAAAAAGAAATGGAAAAATTTGCCAAAGAATTAGACTTTGTGCAGGCAGCTCGATTGCGCGATGAACTCAAAGGATTAAAAGAATTATTAAACAAAAAACAAAAATAAAATAAAAATGATTTATCATCTTACTACCCAAACATCTTGGGAAAATGCTCAACAAAAAGGATTTTATGCAGTAGAATCTATCCAAATAGAAGGTTTTATTCACGCTTCTCAACAACATCAAGTAGCCAGAAGTGCCAATGTTTTTTTTAAAGATTTTCAAGAGATTTTATTATTACATATTGACGAAAATTTATTGACTTCTCCGCTCAAATTTGAAAAAGCAACGGACACAAATGACGATTTTCCACATATTTATGGCGTTTTGAATATTAATGCAGTCGTAAAAACAGAAATTTTAAAGAAAAATAATCAAAATTTATTTCAATTTTAAATAAAAAAAAAGTTTTTTTTTTAAACTAATTATTTTCACAAACTTTTATATAACTATAACAAAAAAAATATAAAAATATGTCAAGAATAATTGTTTGGTTTAGAAATGATTTACGTTTGCACGACAACGAACTTTTACAAAAATGTATCGATAAAGGTGCTGAAATTTTGCCTGTTTTTTGTTTTGATATAAGACAATTTCAAAATAATTTCTTAGGATTTCCAAAAACAGATAGTTTTAGAACTCGTTTTTTGATAGAATCAGTACGAGATTTAAAAACTAATTTACAAAAAATTGGCGGAAATTTGTTGGTTTGTGTAGGAAATCCTGAAAATATAATTCCTGATTTGGCACTTAAATATAAAATAAAATCTGTGTTGATAAGTGCAGAAGTTACACAAGAAGAAATCAACACAGAAAACATCATCGAACAAAAATTATTAGAAAATAAAATTGAATTGAATAAATTTTGGCAATCTACTTTATATCATATTCAAGATTTATCTTATCCTATCAAAAATCTTCCTGATGTTTTTACACAATTTAGAAAAGGAGCAGAAGCATTGGTAAAAGTTCGAAAAACTTTTGTTTCTCCTACAAAAATATCTCTCATACCTGCAATAGAAAATTGGGGAAATATCCCCTCAGAACAAGATTTAGGCATTTTTCCAATACAAACCAACCAAAAACAAGCATTGAATTTTAAAGGTGGTGAAACTGCAGGCAAAGATAGATTAGCAGATTATTTATGGAACACAAACCATATTTCAAACTATAAAGAAACAAGAAACGAACTTTTAGGTGAAAATTATTCCTCAAAATTTTCCGCTTGGTTGGCTTTGGGCTGTTTATCTCCTCGATATATTTACGAAGAAATTATCAAATATGAAAAAGAAAAAATCAAAAATGATTCTACTTATTGGCTAATTTTTGAACTGATTTGGAGAGATTATTTTAGGTTTGTAGCTAAAAAATATGGCAATAAAATATTTCAATTAGAAGGCATCAAACCTAAACCAAATTTGAAATGGAATGAAAATAAGATTTGGTTTGAACAATGGAAAAATGGCAACACAGGTATTCCTTTTATCGATGCCAATATGCGTGAATTGAACCAAACAGGCTTTATGTCGAATCGTGGCAGACAAAATGTAGCCAGCTTTTTGACCAAAGACTTGAAAATAAATTGGACTTGGGGAGCCGCATATTTTGAATCTAAATTAATTGATTATGATGTTTGTAGCAATTGGGGAAATTGGATCTATATCGCAGGCGTAGGCAATGACCCGCGTGAAGACAGATATTTTAATATTTTGGTACAAGGCAAAAGATATGATGAAAAAGGAAAATATATTAAATATTGGTTGCCTGAACTCGAAAAAGTGAACGATAAATTTATTCATCTGCTACAATTAGATATGTTTCAACAAAAAGAATTTGGCGTAAATATCGGAAAAAATTATCCCAATCCAATGATTAATCCAATGAAATGGGAGAGATAAAATAATCGTAAAATATTTAGATTATCTTGGTGCAAGTACGGACGCTTGCACCAATTTTAGATAAAATAGTGCCATAGTACGTATTATCTTTGTAAAAATTAAAATAAAGCAAAAAAAAAGGTCTAATCTTTTTAAAAAATAGTTTAAAAAGATTAGACGTGAATTACATCAAAAAAAAATTATTTTTTCACACTATCTAAAAGTGTAAAAGCCACATGTTCCAAATAGTCAATCACAGGATGATAACTATCTTCTTTTACCTTGATTTCAGTCATAGAAGGCAAGTGCATAGAAAAATAAACTTGTTGTTGAGAAGTTTGTAAAAGTGTAGTTGCCAAAGCATGAGGATTAGCATAATTTGGATTATATGCTTTTATCAAATTTGCAAAACATTTACAAAGCGATTTGTAGCTTCTATAAAAACCATCTTGATTTTCATTATCTACGTGTTTTGTGTAATAAGCTTTTGGAGATTCAGCGATAACAACTTTGTGCAAAATATCTTCATTAATATGTGGAAAACTATTTTCACTCGTAGCCCTTTCGGTAATTACTTTAATACCAATTCGTAGCCTTTTTTCCACATCAGTAATATTATTAGTTTGATAATCAATTTGATATTCTAACCAGCTCCAATACCAAGAAGTAAGATAAACCAATAAATTGTGTTTGTTGTCAAAGTATCTATAAACAGATGCTTCGGTAGAATCAATGCGAATAGCTAATTTCTTGAAAGTAAAACCCTCAAATCCTAATTCATCAATCAGACGAATACTATGACCAATAATTTTACGACCTAAGTTTGTTTGTTCAGGATCCCGTGTGTAAATTTTTTCGGGAATGTTCATTTTCACTGTAGCAATGCCCATTATTTTATTTTTTTTATGTTGAACGTATAACATTATATAAATTGAACAACAAAATTATATTTTTTTTTGAAATAATGCAAAAAAACATTCATATATTTGCAAAAATATTTTCAATTTTCTTAAAAAATGCTTAATTTATATGAAAAACACGAATTTTCTTTTATTTTTTTTAATTATTTTATTTACTAATGTTGAGTTATTAGCTCAAAAGAAAAAAAAGATGTCAAAATTTGATACCCTTATTACGCTCTCTACGCAGTTCGGAGAGATGAAAATTTTGTTATATGAAAAAACACCAAAACATAGACAAAATTTTTTAAAATTAGCCAAAGAAGGCTTGTATAACAACCTTCTTTTCCACCGAGTCATCAAAGGTTTTATGATTCAAGGTGGTGATCCTGATTCTAAAAATGCGCCTGCAGGTGCTATGTTAGGGGCAGGAACATCAGCCCCAAAATATAAAGTTGATGCAGAATTTTTTCCTGATTTATTTCATAAAAAAGGAGTAATTGCCGCCGCAAGAGATGGCAATCCTGAAAAGGCTTCAAGCAGTACACAATTTTATATCGTACAAGGCAAAAAAATGAACGACAATGAAATCGAAGCAACTAAAAAACGCTCAGGTGCTACGTACACTGAAGAACAAATAAAAACATACAAAGAAGTAGGTGGTACGCCTTTTTTAGACCAAAGTTATACCGTTTATGGTGAAGTAGTGCAAGGAATTGAAGTAATTGATAAAATTGCCGCCGTTGCCACAGACAGAAATGATAGACCTGAAAAAGACGTGCAGATGCAAGTTACTATCAAAAGAATGAGCAAGAAGAAAATTACAAAAGAGTTCGGATATAAGTATCCAGAAGAAGAACAAAAGTAATTTTTACACAAAAATTTGCAATATAAATAACATTTTTTTATGTTTTTTTATTGTTAATATGACATAAAAAAGGTTACATACTATATTGCAAGTTTTTATCAAAAATAATATTTTTTATCATTTATTTTTGTGGAATTTTTTTTATATTTATTCCACAAAAATAAAAAAAGTTTAAAAAAAATAAAATTATTTTTAGCTCAAAAATATTTATTTTAATCAAAAAAAAACAAAAAATTTATTTTAATTCCATATTTCAAAAAAATATTATGATTTTTCCAAAATTATGTTCTCACATATTTATTTTTTTTGCAGTAGTAAATATATTTTTTAGTTGTAAAAATTCTGAAAAAAATTATTTAAACGAAGGAAAAAAATTAGTCAAAGAAAACAAACCTGAACAAGCTATCGAATATTTTAACAAAGTTATTCAACAAAATACAAACAATTCGGAGGCTTTTAATTTGCGAGGTGTGGCATATTTTAATTTACAAGATTATACCAACGCATTGCAAGATTACAATCGTTCTATTCAATTAAATTCAAAAACCTACAAACCTTATAACAATCGAGCAATATTGTATGTGGCAATGCAAAAACCAGATTCTGCCTTAGCAGATTACACAAAAGCCATTCAATTAAGCCCTGATACAAGTTCACTTTATACGTATCGAGGTTTTTTATATTATCAAATCAATAAAATAAACGAAGCCAAAAAAGATTTTGACAAAGCATTGATTATTAACCCAAAAGATAAAGAAGCGATGTTTAATAGAGCCAATATTTTTTTTAGTGAGAAAGAATTTGACAAAGCCCAAAAATATTTTCAAAAAATTATTGCATTAGATAAAAATTTTGGGCGTGCTTTTTATGGATTAGGTTTGGCTGAATTTTACCTAAAAAATAAAAAAAATGCTTGTGAATATTTAGAAAAAGCAAAAAAAATGAACGTCATTGATGCCGAACAAGCCCTTAAAAAATATTGTGAAAAATAAAATCTATTTCTTATTTTCATTTTTGATAAAAAAAATATAACTTGCAAAAAAAATATACAACAAGCCCCACACTACACCTCTTCGCAGACGAGGAAGTTTTATTGAATACAAACTTTTAATTTCTTTGTATAAAATATAAAGTCAATATTTGATTAAAAATAATTAGAGTGGGGCTTTCATCAACAATTCCTTATTATGAAAAGAATATTAGTATTAGGGGCAGGATTGTCCTCTGGGTATTTGATAGAATACTTAGCAAACGTTTGCGAAAAAAATAGTTGGACAATGACAGTTGCCGATGGAAATTTTGAAGCACTCAAAGCAAAAACATCTAAATATCCAAGCATCAAAGCCAAAAGGTTTGACCTCGAACACGAAGCAGATGCAGAAGTTTTGTTTAGAAACCATGACGTTGTGATTTCTTTGATGCCTGCTTTTTTACAAGGAAAAGTAGCTACATATTGTCTAAAATTCCGCAAACATTTATTGACTGCCTCCTATTGTATCCCCGAAATAAAATCTATGGAAGGGCGTGTAAAAGCCTATGGTTTGATTTTTATGAACGAATTAGGCTTAGACCCTGGCATTGACCACCTTTCTGCTATGCAAATGATTGATAAAATACACGCCGAAGGTGGCAAAATTCATACTTTTTATTCCTATGCGGGCGCACTCGTATCACCTGAATCAGATAACAATCCTTGGCATTATAAATTTACTTGGAATCCAAGAAATGTAGTGTTAGCAGGACAAGGAACGCCTGTAAAATATTTAGAAAACAACAAATATAGATACATTCCTTACCAACAACTTTTCAAACAATTGGTTAATATTTCTGTCGAAGGGCAAGGTGATTTTGAAGGATATGCCAATCGTGATTCGATGATTTACAAAGAAATTTATAAATTAAGTGAAGTAAAAACACTTTTAAGAGGCACTTTGAGAAGACCAGGATTTGCAAAAGCGTGGGATATTTTGGTCGAATTAGGCTTAACTAACAATGAATTTGTGATAGAAAATGCCAACAAATTGACGTATAGAGATTTATTGGAGAGTTTTTTAGAGCCTAATAAAGATTTATCAATCCAAGAAAGAGTTTTACAACACACAGGCAGACCTGATGACAAGGAAAGTTTGGAAAAAATTGAATGGTTAGGTGTTTTTGGGGACGAAAAAATAAAATTACAAAGAGGAACGCCTGCCGAAATTTTGTTAGAACTATTAGAAAAAAAATGGCGTTTAAACCCTGAAGATAAAGATATGATTGCAATGCAACATCGATTTTTATACGAAAAAGATGGAAAACAATACGAAGCAATTGCGGAACTGACTGTGGTAGGAGAAAGGTCGCCTCATACTGCGATTGCTAAAACGGTTGGTTTGCCTTTGGCAATTGGTACGAAATTGTTATTACAAGGCAATTTAGACCATTTAACAGGCATTTTGCTTCCGACTGATAGAGCAATTTATGAGCCTATTCTTCACGAACTAAAAGATTATGGTGTTATTTTTAATGAAAAAATCAGAGAATTATAGTAAAGTAGTGTTGTTATACACACATCAGAAATTGGTTTTAATATTTTAGTACAACCGCGATAGAGGTTGAACTTGAATAGCCCCGCGTGAAGCGCGGGGAAAACGAAAAATCAAAATAAAAAATAATTTTATCTAATTTTTTATTTTTCTTTCTATTTTTTTCTATTTTCTTTTAATATTTGTAATAAAAAGCACTATCTTTGTAACTAACTTTATAATTTAATTTTTATTTAATATATTTCAAATGAAAAAAATTTTTATACTTTTATTTGTATCTCTCTTGTCTTTCAAAGCAATGGCAGACGAGGGAATGTGGCTTTTAATGTTTCTTGGGAAAAATTATGAGCAAATGAAAAAACAAGGCTTTAAACTTAAGCCTGAGGATATTTATAATGTCAATAAGGCAAGTTTGAAAGATGCCATTATTCAACTAAGAACCAATGGTAGAGGATTTTGCACAGGCGAAATTATTTCAAAAGAAGGTTTAGTATTGACAAATCACCATTGTGCTTATGACGCAATCCAATCTCATTCATCTACGCAAAACGATAGATTGACCAATGGTTTTTGGGCGAAAAGCAAAGGCGAAGAATTAGCCAACGAAGGTTTAGAAGCCTCTATTTTGGTCAGAATGGAAGATGTTACGGCAAGAGTTATCAAAGAACTCAACGATAATATGACCGAAAAAGAACGCACCAAAAAAGCAAATGAAATATTGGCACAAATCAAAAAAGAAGTTGAAGAAGCAGAAAAAGCAAAAGGAAATGTAAATTATGAAGCAACTGTAACAACTTTTTTTGGGGGCAATCAATATTATTTACTTTTACACGAAATTTTTAAAGATGTAAGATTAGTGGGCGCACCACACGAATCTATCGGAAAATTTGGTGGCGATACAGATAATTGGATGTGGCCTCGTCATACAGGCGACTTTGCTATGTTGAGAATTTATGCAGATAAAAACAACAAACCTGCTAATTACTCAAAAGATAATATGCCTTTCAAACCGCGTCATCATTTGCCTGTTTCTTTGGGAGGAATCAAAGAAGGAGATTTTTCGATGGTAATGGGCTTTCCAGGTCGTACAGATAGATTTTTAACCTCTTATGGTGTCAATCAAGTGATTTCAACTATCAATCCATCAAGAGTAAAATTACGTGATAAACGTTTGCAAACTTGGAAAGAAGATATGGATAAAAGTGCAGATATTCGCCTTCGTTATGCCTCAAAATACGCCTCTATTGCTAATTATTGGAAATATTTTCAAGGAGAAGCAATGATTTTGAAACGTTTGAATACAGCAGGACAGAAAAAAAATATTGAAAATAATTTTCAAAAATGGGCTGACGCAGACGCAACTCGCAAAGCAAAATACGGCAATGTATTGCCTGAATTAGAAAAAGCATATACCTCAAGAGGAAAATATATTATCCCAAGAGAATATTTGAACGAAGGTCTGGTCGCACCAGAAATTGTTACTTTTTCAGCACAAGCGTTTGGTTTGTTGGCGGCATTGGAAGGAGGTTCTGAGCCAGATATTAAAAAACAAGCCAATAATTTTAAGGCAAACTTAGGTGAGCATTTCAAAGATTATAATATGTCAACTGACCAAAAAGTAATGGCAAACTTATATGAGATATATATTAATGATGTACCAGCCGAATTTCAACCAGAAACTATCAAAGAAGCGAAAGCAAAATATGGTACAATGGCAAAATTTGCGGAAGAATTATTCAAACAATCTATTTTTGGGGATAAAGTAAAATTAGAAGCGTTTTTAGATAAACCTTCCAAAGAAGTTTTAGTCAATGATATGGCTTTAAAATTGTTCCAAAACATCAGAAAAACTGCTATGTCTTATCCGACAGATTTTGTGGAAGCATTAGATAAAAACAATCGTTTGTTTATTGCGGGCATACTCGAAATGGACACAAAAAAATTCTATGCACCAAACGCTAACTCAACTATTCGTCTTACTTATGGCAATGTAGGAAGTTATACCGCCAGAGATGCTGTAAAATATAATTTCTTCACTACTTTAGATGGCGTAATGGAAAAAGAAGACAACACAAATCCTGAATTTGTGGTGCCTAAAAAATTACGTGAAGTATATGACAAAAAAGACTTTGGAAGATATGCTGAAAATGGTACAATTCCTTTGGCTTTTATCACCAACAACGATATTACAGGTGGAAACTCTGGAAGCCCTGTTATCAATGCAAAAGGTGAAATTATCGGTTGTGCTTTTGACGGAAATTGGGAAGCAATGAGTGGAAATATCGCTTTTGAACCAAATTTACAACGTTGTATTTGTGTGGATATTCGTTATGTATTGTTTACGATTGAAAAAGTAGGCGGTGCAAAAAATTTAATTGACGAAATGACCATCGTAAACGAGAAAAAAGGAAAATAGTTTATATAACTTATTTTCATTACCAATTATTATGAAAACTTTGCCATTTTTTTTAATTTTGGCAAAGTTTTTTTGTTTTCGAGTGAGATATTTAGGTTTATTTACTAAAAATTGAAACTTTTTTATCTTTTTTTTGATTTTATTAGTATTATTTATAACATTAAATTTTTTCAAAAAATGATTAATTTTCAAAACACTACATTTTTATTTTTGTTTTTTTGCAAAATTATTTTTTCATCTTTATACGCACAAAACGAGCCTGAAGGTATGATAAAAATTACGGGTGGAAAAACTTTTATTGGTAACAAAGAGGGCGAGAAAAATGAAAAACCAGTTTTTAAAACTGAAATTTTAAGTTTTTATTTAGACCAAAATCCTGTAAGTGTTGCACAATTTAGACTTTTTGTGAAAATCAATTATTATATCACTGATGCCGATAGACAAGGATATGGCAGAGTTTATAATGCTGAAAAAGATGTTTTTGAAGAAATAAAAGGTGCTAATTGGGAATTTCCACAAGGAAAAGATAAACCAAAAGCCAAACCAACCGACTTTGTAACGCAAGTAAGTTTCAATGATGCCAAAGCATATTCCAATTGGTTAAACAAAAGATTGCCTACTGAATATGAATTAGAATATGCTATGTTGCAAAGAATTGATAAAAAATATAACTTTCAAGGATTAGACGGACAACAATGGGAATGGACAGATACTTGGTTTGCAATGTATGACGAAAACGATTATTATTCTAAAAAATTAAATCCCTCAAAAACATTAAAAGGTGGAAAAATAAATGCAAATCCGCCTGTTTTTCGTCCTTCTTTGCGTGAGAGTGTTTCACCTTATCAAAGCAATTCTCTGATTGGTTTTAGGTGCGCAAAATAAATAATAGTTGTCATCAATATAAAAATATAGCACAAATTTTTAGTGTGTGTCCACACGCTAAAAGTTTGTGCTATATTGCTCAACAGAAAAATGATATAAATCTATTTTCTCGTCTTTTAAACAAACAAGGCAAGGACAAGCATCATTTTTATTTTTTTTCCTTTTTTCCTAAAATAGAAATATTGACATATTTTTTTGGATTTTCTCTCAAATCTAAAAATACTTTGTCTAAATCTAACAAAGTTTTATTAATATTTTGATAAAGAGTATCGCTTTTCATCAAAGCCCCCAAAGTACCTTCTCCTTTTTTGATAGATGTGAGTATATCACTCAATTGTCCGATTGTGCCATTCGCTTTTTTGAGTGTTTCTTCCAATTCTAATTTATTCGCTTTTGTTAATAATTGATTTGTTTTATCTAAAATTGGGGTAAATTTTCCTTGTAATTCTTGTAAAGAACGATTTACATTGGTCAATATATTATCAATTTGTCCACTTTTTAAAGTATTTTTGAAAGATGTTGTAATTTCATTTAGATTTTTGAAAGTATTAGCTAAGTCACCTTTCATTTCGTTAAAAGTTTCTAACAAATTTTTAATTTGTAACATGGCAGAATCTACTTTTGATAATAATGGAGAGGCTTTGCCGCCCAAATCTGTTATCAAGCCCGGTTTTATGCCGTTTTTAAGCATCTCCCCTCCTACCAATTTGTTTCCATTTTTTATTTCTAAAATAACGCATTTTCCACCCAATAACCCATTATCTCCTAAAAATGCAGTCGTAACATCAGTTAAAATTAAATCATTTCTTACATCTAAAGTTAATAAAAACATACCACTTTTTTGATTTTGTCTTACTTCTACATTGGCTACACGCCCTACTGCCAAGCCATTTAACATCACAGGTCTTGATACAGTAAGTCCGTCTAAATCTTTAAACTCGACAAGGTATGCGCGTGTACGTGTGAAAAAATCTGTACCTTTTAAAAAATTAAAGCCTGTATAAAGCATTACTGCGGAAAGAATTGTCAATAAAGCAATTTTGATTTCTTTTTTCATTTTAAATATTTTTTTTCTTGATATAAATAAAGAAAAATAAGTAATAAGTAATGGAGTAATTTTAAAATATAGTTATTTATACTTTTTTTGTTTTATTACTTAGGTCGCAAAGATACAAAAAAAGAATAAAATTACAAATTTTATTCAATAAAAAAAGAAATTTTTTAGAAAAATAGCAATTTTGGTTTTCATAATTTTTTTTTGAGATATTTTTTTTATTTATATTTTTTCATTTATGAATATTTTAATTTTTTTTATTTTAACTTTGTATCAACAATACGTATATATTATTACAAATTTTGCAAATATGATATTTTCTACTTCTTCTAAATTTTTCTTTATTTTTATTATTTTTTCTTTATTTTTTATTTCTAACGATATTTTTGCACAAGAAAATCTTGTAAAAGAGTTTAAAACATTGGACTCTTTGGGGCAAATTTTTTGGAAAAAATCTTCTTATAATCGTGCTTTGATACATTACGAAAAAGCATTAGCGATTGCTAAACAATTAAAAGATACCAAAAAAGAAACCCGAGTTTATAATTATTTAGGAGTAATTTGTGAAAATCAAGGAAATTTTGCCTCATCTTTTGATTATCATTTTCAAGCAATCCGAATAAGAGAAAGAGAAAAAGATATACTTTTAGCGCAATCTTATGTAAATTTAGGTATTACTTATTCAACAAGCGGGCAAATGAATAAAGGTATAGAGTATTACTTAAAATGTATAGAAATTAACAAAAAAAATAATAACAAAAAACTTGATGCACACGCCTATTATCATCTTTCAACTTCGTTTAGAATAAACAAAGAATACGAAAAAGCAAACGAATATGCACAGAAAGCACTAAAAATGGCTATTTTAATAAAAGAAAAAGTCATCGAAATTGACGCACAAAACGGACTTGGGCTAATTGCTACTGAACAAAAACAATACGAAAAAGCAAGAGAGTATTACAAAAAAGTGTATGATTTGGCTATAAAAGAAAAGGATTGGTTAATTTTAACTAATAATTTACAACATTTTGCAGAAAATTATCAACAAAATAAAGAGTACGCCAAAGCAGTGGAATATGCAGAAAAAAGTTTAGAATTAGCAAAAAAATATGAACTAAAAAATGAGGAAAAAAATGCCTACAAAATTTTGGCAGATTTATATGATTCACAATTTCAATATCAAAAAGCATACGAATATCATACTAAATTTGAGGCATTGAAAGACACGCTTTTTAATTTAGAAAAAAATAAACAAATTTTAGAACTTACTTTTCGATATGAAACAGAAAAAAAAGAACAAAAAATTGAAATTTTAGAAAAAAATAAAAAAATAAACCAAAATACAATTTTTGTCCTTTTTTTAGGAATATTTTTATTGGCTTTTATTTTAGTAGGTCTTTTTTATAGGTATAAAACAATACAAATTTTTCGAAAACAAGAAGAACAAATCGCAAAAGAAAAAAATAAATCACTCGAAAGTGAATTGTTGTTAAAAGAAACCAAAATTAAAATAGAAAATGACCGCTTTGAGGAAGAAATGGCATATAAAGAAAGAGAATTAGCAAGTACTGCCTTGCATATTTTTCAAAAAAATGAAATTTTGAATATATTGCAAGAAAAATTAATGAATTTAGATTTAACTTCTGGTGCAGAAGTTAAATCTATTTTTAGTGAAATTAGAAACAATATCAATTTAGATAAAGGTTGGGAAATTTTTGAGATGCACTTTATAAAAGTCCACCCTGATTTTTTTGAAAAATTACAAAAAAATTACCCTACTTTAACCACCCACGAACTTAAATTATTATCTTATATTCGTTTGAAATTATCAAACAAAGAAATAGCAAGTATGCTTAATATTCTTCCAAAAAGTGTAGAAATGTCGCGGTATCGAATCAAAAAAAAGTTTAATCTTTTAACTGATGATAATTTAGATAAATGGTTATTGGAAAATTATTAATTTCTCTTATGTTTAATATGATTACAATTAAATAACAATATTTTAACATTTTTTTATGGAATATTTAAAAATTTATGTGTTTGTAAAGTGATTCTCCATTTTGGATTTTCTTTGACATATTCAATCATCAAAGGCAACATTTTTTCAGATTTATCCCATTCGGGTTGTAAAAAAAGTGTACAATCTTGGGGTACTTCATTTGCCCATTCTTCCGCAAACTTAAAATCAGATGAGTTAAAAACGACTACTTTGAGTTCATTTGCTTTTTGTGCTACTTCCAACAATGGTTTTTTAAATTTTTTAGGTGAAAAACATATCCAATCCCACGTACCTGTGAGTGGGTATGCTCCTGAGGTTTCGATATGTGTTCTAAATTTTTTTTCTTTTAAATAGGCTGTCAAATCGTTTAAATCGTACATCAAAGGTTCGCCACCTGTAATGACTGCCAATCGTGAGGGAAATTTTGAGGCTTCTTTTACGATATTTTCGAGGCTGATTTCTGGGTGTTTTTTTGCGTCCCAAGAATCTTTGACATCGCACCAAACGCAACCGACATCACAACCTGCCAATCGAATAAAGTAAGCGGCACTTCCTTGAAAAAAGCCTTCTCCTTGTAAAGTATAAAAAGCTTCCATAATCGGAAGTTTTTTGTCAATTTGTATCATTTTTATTTTTTGAAAGGCACTAAATTCCAAATATTGCCTCTTTTTTCGTCTGCTAAATCTTCTAAAATAAGTTCTTTTTTGTTCAGTTTTTTGATTTTTAACAACCATTTTACAGGTGATTCCACAAAAGTAGGATTTTTTTCAATGGCTTCAATAATTGTTTTATCAGCATCTAAAAACTTCCAATTATAAATGGTAGATTTTTCTATCATTGGTACAAAAATCTCTAATTCGTTTTGGTTTACAAATTGAAATTTCATTTGCACAGACATTTTGTTTGCAAAATCTTTTTTATCTTGTGTAGCAGTTTTGTCTGCTAATTCTAAAGAAGTTGGTTTCCAAGTTTGGTATAATCTTTTTTGGTTAATTTGAGCTACTGCAATATTTGATATGCACAGATAAACAAATATTAGTATTACAAAATTTAGTATTTTTTTCATAAGTGTATTTTTTTAGTTATTTGTATTTTTAATAATCTAAGTAAATTTATTTTTTTAGATAAAAATTCGACTGCAAATGTATTATTTTTCGTTGTAAATTCCAAATTTTTAAAAAAATAATCTTTAAAAAGATAAAATTATTTGTATTTCATCTAAATAAACAAAAAAATGAAAAAAAAATCTATTTTTTTCATTTTTTATGCTTAATTTTGCAAAAATATATATAATATAATTTTTGAATATTTCAAAACAACAATTATAAAATGAAAAAATATCTTTACTGGTTTTTTGCATTATGTTTTTTGTTTTTAATCCAAAAAACTTTTGCACAAGTGAGTACATACTCATTTACTCAAACAGCGGGGACTTACACACCTATCACAGGAGGAACTGAAATTTTTACAGGCACTTTTGATGATGATACTTCTCCTGCCATCACCATTCCATCGTTCACTTTTAATGGTACTGCCTACACGCAGATGTACGTGAACTCTAATGGTTTTTTAACATTAGGAACTTTTGAACCAAGTGGGGCGACTTATTCTCCTATCAGTGGTAGTGGTGCTT
>RDXZ01000086.1 GCA_004293265.1 Bacteroidota bacterium
GAAAATTGTTTGATAAATTATTTTCAAAACTATCAAATTTTAAATATTGGTTTTTAAGCTATAATAATTCTTCATTACCAACAAAAGATGAATTATTATATTTATTAAATAAATATTCAAATAATATTCAAGTAATTGAGCGTAAACATAATTATAAAATAACAGGAAAAGAAAAAAAACAAGCCAATAAAGAATACCTATTTATAATAAAAAATGAAACTCATCAAGAAAATATAACTCAAAATTATGCAACAACAGAATTATGAAGAGTATTGGAAATTAACCCTTGAATATACTGATTTTAATAATTCAAGTTTTATTATAACACTAAAAACTATTGTTGAAAAAATTGATATATTAAATCAATCAGGCAATTATGTGTATAATCCAAAAGATTACCAAGATTTACAAAACGAAATTTTAAATAAAATTCAAAAAACATCTTCCACTGAAAATCAATTGGCTTCAACACGTAAAGCCATCAATCAATGCGTTAAATTAGGTTTTATTAACACTCATCTTCAATCATATCATTACCTTACCAAACAATATATTGATGCAAAAACAGATAGAAAAAGAAAAACTATTTTTTCTAAAATCGTTTATGATAATTCAAGTTTTAATAGAAGTATTACTAACGAATCAAGTTTACATCAACTAAATTTCCTCATTAATACATTGGTTGAAAATGGTAAACTTTCAAAATCTGAAATTATTGCATTAATGCTTGTAGATATTGAAAATGTTAAAAAAGGCTTTTTGGATAAAACAGAATTAGAATATTATCTCAAAATTGCTACACAATCTAATTTTATAGTCCGAAAATATAACCAAATTGGGTATCTGAATAATATTTTGAATAAACTTGATGAAATTGTTTTTGTCAAAGATGAGTTATATTTTACCGAAGATGCAAAGAGGATTTTTGGAGAAGATTTAAAATTGGAATCAAAAGTAAGAAATCCTTATTTACATCTACTTTATAAAAATCAGTTACTCCAAGAATCAGAGGAAAAATTCAATAACAAAAGAGTCTGTTTTCTCGAAAAACTTGATTATCCTGTGCTGATTGCAAGCCACATAAAACCATTTATTGAATCTAATGATATCGAATCTTATGACCCAAACAATGGCTTACTTTTGAGTAGAACGATTGATTCATTGTTCGACTTAAAGTACATTTCATTTACAGACGAAGGACAAATTATTTTTTCAAAACGATTATCAAAAGATGTAGTTGCATTTTGGAAAAATTATAAATTAGATAAGAATATTTTAAATGAACAACGATGTAAATATTTACAATATCACAGAGATTTATTGACGAACAAAGATAAATAATAATTTCCAATATCAATATTTTTTTTATAAAGCAGTTATTTAACCAACAATAATAAATATTTTTTCACATAAATATTTTATTTATCCAAAAAAAATACAATATTTGCATTAAATTTTATAGAAATCGTTTGCACAAACGTAAAATATTTATATTAAAAACAAAAACATTTCATTCATTCCAATTTTTTATACTTATGAAAGCTGAAATTAAAGAAACTTTAAGCATATTTGATATTTTTAAAATCGGAGTCGGTCCTTCGAGCTCTCATACAATGGGACCTTGGCGTGCCGCTCAATATTTTTTAACCTCTTTTCAAAAAAAAAATCAATTAGAGAGTATCCAAAAAATAGAAATACTTTTATATGGTTCGTTAGCAAAAACAGGAAAAGGACACGGCACTGATATTGCCGTTTTGTTAGGTTTGATAGGAGAAGACCCAGTTACGACAGATACTTCGAAAATCAATGAAAAAATTGATTTCATCAAAAAAAATCAATCTTTAAAAGTCGCAGGTTCTTTTTCTTTGCCTTTTATATATGAAACCGATTTGATTTTTTGTTATAAAGAATCCTTGCCTGCGCACCCAAACGCAATGACGCTCACTATCACACACACAAACAACGAAAAATTTTCTGAAACTTATTACTCTATTGGCGGTGGTTTCGTTACCAAAGAAGGAGAAAGTGCCAACGAAAATACAAAATCAGTCAATTTACCTTTTCCTATTCAAAAAGCAGAAGATTTGTTGGCTTATACCTCAAAAGAAAAAAAGCATATTTGGGAAATCGTATTCGAAAACGAAAAAGCGTGGCGTGAAAGTGAAGAAATCAAAAAAGGCGTGTTGAATATCTGGAAAGTAATGAAAGAATGTATTTTTAAAGGTGCATATATTGATGGAATGTTGCCCGGTGGCTTGCAAGTGATAAGGCGTGCCAAAAAAATTAACCAAAATTTGTTAGGAGAAGGAAATACAGATTTTAAAAATGCAGATGATTGGTTTAGGCATATAGGCACACACAAAGCCGATTTTAATTCAATTTTACGTTGGGTAAGTTGTTTTGCTTTGGCGGTCAATGAAGAAAATGCAGCTTTTGGACGTGTAGTTACTGCTCCTACCAATGGTGCGGCGGGTGTAATTCCTGCGGTTTTGGCTTATTATATTTGTTTTACGCCCAATGTAAAAGAAGAAAATATCATTCAATTTATTTTAACTGCTTCCGAAATCGGTTGTATTTTTAAAAAAGGCTCTACTATTTCTGCCGCAATGGGCGGCTGTCAAGCAGAAATTGGCGTTTCGTCTGCTATGGCGGCAGGTGCGTTGGCAGAATGTTGGGGAGCAAGCCCAGAACAAGCCCTGATGGCAGCAGAAATTGCGATGGAACATCATTTAGGTTTGACTTGCGACCCAATTGGTGGATTAGTACAAATTCCTTGTATAGAACGAAACTCAATGGGAGCAGTCAAAGCAATTACTGCCGCTAATTTATCCTTAGAAAGCGACCCAAAAGCTGCCAAAGTTTCCTTAGATGCCATTGTAAAAACTATGTGGACAACTGCTTTGGATATGAATCATAAATACAAAGAAACAGCCGAAGGAGGTTTAGCAGTGAATATTCCTGTGATTGTGGCGGAATGTTAGTCAAAAATTATATTATTTTTTTTGTAACTATTTAGAAAATCTCGTGCAAACGTGAACGCTCGCACGAGATAATATTTTTTATAAGATTATTTGATGTCTAATTCGACTTCAAAACTCACTTTTGATTTTATTTTTTTACCTTTTTTGGTGGCTTGTATCCAATTTGCTTTGCTTAATTGAAGAATACGACAAATTTCGTTTTCTAAATTTTTATCTGTATTTTTTTTGATTTTACAATGGATAATTTGTCCATTTTCGTCCATTTCAAAACTTACATTTATTTTTTGTTTAGTTGGATTTTTAAGCGCAAAATTATCGTTAATAAATGTTGTGAGCGACAAACTTGGTTCATAAATAGTCATTTTTGTATCCAAAATATTTGGTTTTATTTCTGTTGATTCTTCAATAGATTCTATTTTTTTGGGTAAAATCAAATGATTAAAACCTGCGTTTTGTGTTTCAGCCGATTTTATATTTTCTCTTTTGACTTTGCGTTCTTTGTTTTTGTTGCCTTTGTATTGAGTAATTACTACTTCTTGCAACTTATCACTTTCAGTGCCAATCGAATAATCAGAAACTCCTGCGGGCAAAGGCAAAACTTGTTTGACTTTTATATTTTTTCCTTCTTTGTTGCGTACTTCTGAGTCGATGGCAATAAAAGAAGTATATTCAGTGAGTAAATTATATTTTAGTCCTAAATTTGTGATAAGTTTTGTTTGTTCTTCATTGGGATAAAGCCTTTGATAGTCGTCCAACATCATAATTTTATTTCTTGCCCATAAATATTGCAAGGCTTGGTTATTGTCTTTGGCGGCACCTTTTACATCAATAGTTTGCGAATAAATTTTATTTCCACTCAAACCTGTCAATTTTATTTTTCCTGTAGGTTTATTTTTAAATTTTCCATAGACAATAATCGGTCTTTCAGCAAAAACATCTGGGATACTTACAGGTTCAACATCATAGGCTTCAAAATCTTCATATTCTACTTTTATATTTGTTAAAACAGGATTTTGGATATAATTGATAAATTTTTGTCCTATATTTTCTGCTTCATTTTGGTTGATAACAAAAAATGGTTCTCCTTGTCCTGCGTGTGCCATTCCTTCGATTAAATAACGATTGATACTACTTCCGATACCAAAAGCGAATAAATTTGCTTTGTTTAATTGGGTTCTAATCAATTCAAAAGCCTCTCTTTCTACTGTTACATAACCATCTGTGATGACAATAAAACTTCGAGAAAAATTTTGTGTTTCTTTGAAATTAAATGCGTTTTGTAACGCAGGCATCAAACTTGTTCCGCCGCCGCCTGATACATTGCTCAAAACGTTTAAAGCCTTTGTGATATTTTCTTTGTTAGCAAACATAGATTCAGGGGATAACATTTTATTGCTACTTTCAAACAACATTACATTAAATTTGTCAGTAGGACGAAGGTTTGAAATCAATTTGTTTAATAAAATTTTGCTTGTTTCCAAAGGAAAACCGTGCATCGAACCCGAAACATCAACAATAAAAACATATTCTCTTGGTGGAATTTGGTCTAAACTTGGTACTTTGGGTGGTTGCATCATCAATAAAAAAAACTTTTCACTCTCTGACTCACGAAACTTATCATCAGCCGAAGCCACTGCGTTTTCACCTTCATATAACAACAAACCTGATTGTACTTGACTGCCTGCCAAACGATATTTGACAATAAAATCACGATTTCCGCCTGTTTTTTCAGATTTATCTAATAAAATATGAGCAGATTGTGTGTCCAAAAAATTAATATTTGTTTTGTGTGTTTCACAAATTATCTCTTGAATAAGTAAACCAGCATTAATTTTTGTTTTGACAGAAAATTGATAAGTAGGTTCTTTTCCTTGACGAGAATAAGGATTTTCTACCCATTTTTCCCCTTCTGTAGCATCAACTTTGAGAGTTTCAGAATATCTCGGACCGACCACCGTTGGCAACACAAATTCATATACACTTTCGGTAGGGACTAATAGTTCGGTATAGCGTAGCTCGACTAAAATTTTATCATTGGGAAGGATATTGGCGACATTCATCTGAAAAACATTTGGATTTTGTTGTTCCAACAAAGAGGCGGTTTTTCCTTCTGCTTTTGCTTGTTCGTAATCAGTTCTTGCTTTATTTTTTTCCTCAATTTTTGCGACTAATTTTCTATTGCCTACGGTCATCATCATCGCATAAACGGCAGCTTTTGTAGAGGCAGGAAATATATAAACCGCCTCTATTGGCTCTTTTCCTGTGTTTTGATATTCTTGTGTAATTCTTACATCAGCGATTACGCCTGCAATATTTACGTCTGCAGAAGTGCTTTTGAGTGGCAAAGATTCTACATTTTTATTTTTTGATTTTATCCAAAAAAATGGAGAAAGTGTTTTTTTTGGTGGATTATTTTGTGCTTTTAATGAAGAAATCAATAAAAATCCTAAAATAAATAAACACATCATTGATATTTTTTTCATAATATAGTATATTTAAAACTACCTAAATTTTTAGTTATAATTTAATTACTATGTATGTTTTCATTTGTTACATTTATTTCAATTTTTTTTTATTTTTTTGAAATTTAAAAATTTCAATTCTCTGATAATTTTAGTGGAGTAATGATTTTTTAGAAAAAAACGGATATTATGTAATTTCAAAGAGTTGATTAAAAAGAATTTCGTGCAAACGTGGGACGCTTGCACGAGATAATGCTTGCACGAGAAATACTGGTGCAAACTTCCACGCTTGCACGAAAAGTGCCTAAATAATTACGAAAATATAAGCAACAGCCAAAAATCTAAAGAATACCTGCAATAATTAAAATAATTCCTACAATACCTAAACCAATGCCACCATACAATTGCCAAGCGGCTGATGTTTCTGCATCTGCAACAATTTGGTCTTCTGATTTCATAGAAACAATAAATTGTTTTCCTGCTTCTTTTGGTTTTACTATCCCAACTTTTCCTGCTCTATCTGCTATTTCACCTAAAACATATAAATTTGCATTCAAAGGAATGACAGACTCACGATAAGTATAACCCAAAGTTCGAGAGTTTGATAAAATAGAAGAGGCAATATAGTTCAGAGGTGCATCTACTTGAAAAGTATTTAAAACTTCTTCAGCATCGATATCAGCTCCTTCAGGATTGACTAATATTTTTTCGCCACTTCCGTCATTGATATAAAAAGGTGTGCTTCTTCTGTTGCTCGAAACGGTATCGGTTCTTGTTACAGTTCTTGTTCTATAATTACCATCGCTATCCGAATATTGTTCTTGTACTTCATATTTTCTTTCTACGGCTGATTCAAAATATAAACATTCTGTTTGTGTATGTTCAGAAACAAGTGGATTGTCTGTGTTTCCAATACCTTTTATTTCTACAACGCCTGCTGAGTACATACCTGCGCCCAATTCTGCTGAGATAGATTTATAAGTATCTATCAAATCTTTTACTTTTGAAGTTTCATAATAACGCACATCCATTGATTTGTTGAGTGCATTTTGTCGGTTGAAGTATAAAAAAACTCCTATGCCTATTAAAATAATTCCTATAATAATTAAGACCATGATTTAAAATTTAAGGTTTGTAGAAATACAAACGGAGGATTAGAATATTTTTATTTTTAGTTTTTTTTTGTAGATATAATATTAAAATAAATCGGTTTAATATTAAACAACATTAAAACCGATTTATTTATAATTTATTTAAAAATTAAGCAACAACTGCTATGCTTTTCACTGCTTCGTCGTATTCGTCTGCTACTTTGGCAACCATTTGAACTGCGGCTTCAAATTCATTGTAATCTAAGTTTGCGCCTGGTAATGAGTAACTAAAAATAGCTTGTTTTTCGAAATTAATTCCGAAGCTACCAAAAGGAATAGAAGAATTTAAACGTAATAATTCTTCTCTCATTTCTACTGAAACTTCTTGGTTTTCTTCGCCAACATACGAATAAACTTTTACGATTACGTCTTCGCTATGCCAAGGCAAAACTTGAATAGTAACTGTGATTGTACCAAATGTAAATGTGTAGAAATCATCAATTTTCACGATTTCGTGTTCGTGAAAAAGTTGTCCCATATATTTTTCTACTTTTTGTTGAGCTGATGCTAAAATTGCATCATTTTTTCCCTCTTTTAAAGCCGTGAATTTAGGCATAAGTTTGAAATTTTGTTTTTCGTTTAAAAAAATTAGAAATGTAAAAAGAAAAATTGATTAACCACCTTGGTTTAATTTTGCACGTAAACGAGCCAAATCGTCATCAACGGCGGCACCGCTTGACAAAGCTTTGAATTGGTCATCAAGTGCTTTCGAACCGTCATTGCCTAATTCAGTGAAGGCTTGTGCTTCCGCTTCGTTTTTCATAATTTTTTCTTCCCATTTGTCAAATTTAGCAAAAGAACTTGTGGCATCAAAATTTCCAACTTGTTTTGCGATTTGTTTTTGAGCTTTTGCAGTTTCATTTCTTGCAATCAAAGTGCTTTCTTTCATTCTCGCCTCATTTAATTTACCTTTCAATTGTTCTACTTGCGTTTTCAAATTGCTTGTAGTTTTTTGAGCAGAATCGAACATTCCTTTGAATTGAGTTGCCAAATTAGTAGCGTCTGCTTTTTTTGCTAATGCTTGGCGTGCTAAATCTTCGTTACCTGCGTTCAATGCTTGCATTGCTTTTTGTTCCCATTCATCTGCATTTTTTTGATGTTGCAAATAATCTCTTTCTAATTTCTTTTCTTGTGCCATTGCAGTAGCAAGTCCTGAAGTAGCTTTTGCGATGGCTTCTTGCATCTCAATCACCATTTGCTTAATCATTTTCTCAGGATCTTCCATTTTATCCAAAGTGTCATTGACATTTGCTTTGAAAATATCGGCAATTCTACCAAAAATACCCATAATTTTTTATTTTGATTTGAATGAATAAATAAGTTATTTAAAATTTTGTCATAAAATTATGCACCTTTTTTTTAAATTCCAAATTTTTTTAACAATATTTTTTAATAAAAATATAATACATTGATTTTCAACCTTTTAAAAAATACATTCAATCAGTTAAATTATACCTCCAAAAATATGCTATATATTAATGTATAACTAAAAAATAAACACTTTTTTAAAAAAGTTTTTCAAAAAATCTTAAAAAATATAACAAAATATCTTTTTTGTAGAAAAAAATGCTTAACTTTGTACTATAAAATTATATTTTTCTCTACTTTAATTATTTTAAAATTATGAATTATTTAAAACTAAAAATTTTTCTTCTTTTTTTTCTGACTTATTTTATTACTTTTTATGCCCATGCACAATTGGGTGATTTGTTAAAAAATAAAAAAGATGACCTTATCCGAAAAGGAAAAGACAAAGCAAAAAATAAAATATCAGCTGCATTCGAAAAAGAAATGGACAAAGTTCGAATGGGTTATGATAGTGCTAATTTTAGTTATTCGATTGCTGTCGTTGATAATGCTGGTTCGTTTGATGATGCAAAAAGATGGTCTGATTTGGGTAAATTTACGATTGCGATGACCGATTATATTGGTACAACCAGAGATAAAAACGAAGACCCAATGCAAGAAGGGCGAAATTTTAATTCGACAGGTTCTATGTTTTTTGCTTCGCGTCATTATAAAAAAGCAGGTTATTTTTTCAAAGAGGCAGAAAAAAGCTTTATCAAACATAGTGGACAAAACACGCTTTTTTATGCACAGACGTTATCTAATCAAGCACTTTTAGCACAAGCATTAGGTAAATATCCCGAAGCAGAAAAAAAACATAAAGCAGCAATGGACATCAGAAAAAATATTGCTACCGAAAAAAGTCAAGCCTACGCTACTTCTTTGAATAATTTGGGTATGTTTTATAAAGAAACAGGCAAATATACAGAAGCAGAAAGTTTATTAAATCAAGGATTACAAACCACTGAAAATATTGCAGGCAAAAATCAAGTTCCTTATTGTATTTTATTGAACAACAAAGCGATGTTGTTTCAAACTTTGGGACGAACTTCTGAAAGTATCAGAATGTTGGAAGAAGTTTTGAAATTTGCAGAACCTTTGATGAAAGAAAAATCAGATAATTTTCAACGTTTTCAAGTCAATTTAGGACTTTTGTATCAAGAATCAGGTAAATTTCAAGAGGCTGAAAAAATGTATTTGGACGCTATCAAAGCAAAAGAAAGACGTTTGAAAGGCAATCACCCAGACGTTGCACATATCAAAAATCATTTGGCAGCTTTGTATGTGCAACAAGACAAATTGGCAGAGGCTGAAAAAATATTATTGGAAGCAAAAAAAATATACGAAAAAAATAAAGCCTTAGAAACTTCTTATTATGCGTCAAATTTGGCTAATTTAGGCACTGTTTATCGTTTGCAAGATAAATTGACAGACGCAGAAGCTAATTTGAAAGAAGCACTCAAAATTCGATTGGCTACTTTGGGCGATATGCACCCCGCGTATGCACGCAATCAGGAAGATTTGGCGTTGGTGTATTGGCAGATGAAAAAACAAAAAGAAGCACAAGATTTGTTTAAATCTGTTTTGGATAAAAATAATAATTTTATTAAAAGTTATTTTCCTGCTATGTCTGAGGACGAAAAAGCAAAATATTGGAATAAATTAAGACCAAGTTATATTCGTTTTTATAATTTTGCGTTGGCTTTCAAAGAACAAGAACCTTCACTGGTCAATCAAATGCACGAAGCACATTTATCAACCAAAGGCATTTTGTTAAATTCAACTATCAAAGTAAAACAACAAATTTTGAATAGTGGAAAACCTGAATTGATTGAGTTATACGAAAAATGGACAGATACCAAAGAAAATTTAGCAAAATTATATTCTTTTTCAAAAGAAGATTTATTAGCACAAGGTATCAACCGCGACTCGATTCAAAAAGTTGCCAATGAAATGGAAAAACAACTTTCAAGTTCTTCAAACGAATTTGCAAACGCAGAAGAAAAAACAATTAATTTCTCTCAAATTAGTAACAAAATCGCTGAAAAAGAAGCCTTAGTTGATATTTTATATCTTCAAAAATTTGATAAAAAATTTACTGATGATAATTTTTATATCGCATTTATTGGTAAAAAAGGACAAATTACGCCCAATATTGTTGTCTTAGAAAATGGCAATGATTTGAATGGAAAATATTTTAAATATTACAGAAATTGTATCAAAAACAAAATTTTTGATAAACATTCTTATTTGCAATATTGGAAAAATATTGATGAAAATTTGGCAAATATAAACAAAGTTTATTTATCTTTAGATGGCGTTTATAATCAAATTGGCATAGCAACCATTCCAAAAGCCGAAGGAAAATATCTCGTAGATGAAAAAGCTTTTGTTTTATTGACAAATTTAAAAGATTTATTAAACAAAAAAATTGCTTATACCACCAAAAGTTTAGTAATGTTTGGTAATCCAAATTATGGCAATGGTGGGCAGATTGCGGCGTTGCCCGGCACACAAAAAGAAGTTGATGCCATCAACAAAATTGCGACCACAAAAGGTTTCAAAGTCATCAAAACAACAGATTTAAAAGCCACAGAAAGTGAAGTCAAAAAAGTAAAAAGTCCAAGAATTTTGCACGTAGCTACACACGGATTTTTTCAAAGTGATACTGAAAACGAAAAACAAACAAGTTTTGGTTTAGAAAGTGATAAAACAGAAGAAAATTCACTTTTGAAATCAGGTTTGCTTTTTGCCAATGCAGAAAAAGGAATGACACAACAAAATTCACGTGAATTTCAGACGCAAGACAATGGAATTTTAACAGCCTACGAAGTTCAAAATGTAGATTTAAGCAATACAGAATTTGCGATTTTGTCTGCTTGCGAAACAGGTTTGGGTGATGTGAAAGCAGGCGAAGGCGTGTATGGTTTACAAAGAGCGTTCCAAATTGCAGGTGCAAATACGATTATTATGAGTTTGTGGACGGTTTCTGATGAGGCTACTCAAGAATTAATGACTTTGTTTTACCAAAATTTTTTAACTTCTTACAACAAAGTTGATGCTTTCAAAAAAGCACAACAACAACTGAAAACAAAATACAAAGAGCCTTATTTTTGGGGAGCGTTTGTGATGGTAGGAAATTAGAGCAATAGTTCATTTAGTTCAAATTCTAAATATATTTATTATAAAAAAACAACCAGAGAATATTTTTTTTGGTTGTTTTTTTATGTATTTTTGAGATATTTTTTTATCAAAATAATTTACTTTTTTAAAACCAATTTGTAACTATTTAGGTATAGTCATAAAATTATTATTTTGAACTTCGTGCAAGCGTAGACGCTTGCACGAGATATTAACTGGTGCAAGCGTCCACGCTTGCACCAAAATAACCTAAATAGTTACACCAATTTCAAAAAACGAAAACAAAAAATATTTTTAAACATTTTTCAAAAAACAAGGTCTGTACCGAAGTTTACGGAGGTCTGACCTTCTTTTTTGAAAAACTACAACTTTTTTGAACTATTATTATTCCAAGCTCACGTTATTTTAACAATAATTAAAAAAAAATATAAAATAAATTTGGTGTTTTAAAAATGATTGACTACCTTTGCAAAGCAAATAAAAATATTGCTACCATCTTTGGTAGACAAAAATTGTAGAAGCAAAATCTTAATAAAATATAAGATTTTTTCCACTTTTTAACATAACAACAATAGCAAAAAAACAAATAATTTATGAAAATCTTATCTATATTTAACAATAAAGGAGGAGTAGGAAAAACAACTTTAACCTATCATTTAGGGCATATTTTGGCTGAAATGGGTAAAAAAGTTTTGATGATTGATTTAGACCCTCAATGTAACTTGAGTGTCTATAGTATTTTTGAAGATGAAATTGGAAATATTTGGGAAAAAGAAAATGACTTTATCAAAGACTTTAAAGGTGCCAAAGAAAAGATAGGTGAAACAGCCTTCCAAGAACTTATCAACGAGCCAAGAAGTATTCATTTTTTACTTAGTCCCACACAACAAGGCGAATCAGATCTTGAAGCCTTACCTCCACCTTATAAACTTACTGATAATACTATTTCAGGTAAATTAGATTTGATAGTAGGCAGACTTTCTGTCAATGCTTACGAAAGTATTATTTCAGAAAGAGTAAGTAAAGTTCTGCTGAGTGACCCATTGGCTTTGCGAACTATTTTTAAAATTAGAAATATTGCTCAAGAGTACAGTAAACAAAATGATTATGATTTTGTTCTAATAGATACTTCCCCAAGTTTAGGCACACTCAATAAAGTCATTATTTCTACCGTAGATGGCTTTTTTATTCCTTGTTTGCCTGATTTATTTTCTCTGTATGGTATCCGAAATATTGGAGAGGCTTTGAATATTTGGAAAGAAGAGTTTGATTTAATGCGTTTACTCCTCAAAAATGGTAAAAAAGAATTGTATAATTTTCCTTTTGTAAAATTCTTAGGTTATACTATTTTTAATGCTAAAAAATATACACGAGTCACACCATGGGATTTGGCAAAAGGAAATTATCATTATGCTCAACAGATTTCAACATCTATACAAGAAAGTATTTCTGAGGAAGTAGCTGTCAATAAAGATGTTGTTAATGTTATTGGTGGAACGTCTATTATGCATACTCACAATACACACCCAAATTTTGCCCAAAGGCTAAAAACTCCTATTTGGAATTTAAGCAAATGTGATTTTGGGGCATACATTGAAAAGTATCCAGAAGAAGAAGATGATATAAATAAGTATAAACAAACGCTTCCTCTACAAAAAGAAAGTTTAGAAGCAATTAAACAAGGCTACGAAATCTTTGCCAATGATTTATTAGAAAGGGTAGAACTATTATAATGATGGATAATAAGGAACATTTATTTAAAGCACAAATTTCTGAAAATCAAAAAAATTTTGATAAAAAGAAAGAACTTATAGACCTTTTCAGATTACACAAAGAAATTTCTGAAAAGGCTTTTGAGTCGATAAATATTGCTGAAAACAATGACTTATTAATGTTGTCGAATAAGTACAAAGGAGTAAATCAACAACTCAAAAGTCGTAACAAAACCTATGAGCAATTACATAACGAAAAAGTTTTTGTAGATATTTATTCGGCTTTCGAAAAATTCCTTTACGACCATTTACACACTCTTTATTCCTTATTTCCAAAAATTTGTTTTGTAGAAGATAGACTTTCTGTACGATTTATGGATATTTTTTTGAGCGATAGTTTAGAAAATAGTCAAGAATATATCATACAAGAAACAATCAAGGGCATTATACAAAGCAATACAATTGATAAAGCAATAGGAACTATTTTAGACAAAATACAAATAGCAAAAAATAAACAAGATATTTTGTCTAATGATAATAGAAAACTGTTACTAAAATTTTCAAAAATTAGAAATCTAATCATTCATAATGAATCTCTAATGAACAAGATTGTATTAGAGGAACTAAAAAAGTTAGATATTCAACATAATTTCATCGAATATCAATCTGTTTCAGAAGACTTAGACGACTATATTTCCCAAATACAAGTGCTTTTTGAAAGTATATCTAAAAAAATTACGAATACACTTTTAGACAAGACATCACAACTTGTCAATTATGATAAGAGCAAATAATAGTGAAAAATATTAGCCAGTAAGTACCTAATTAGTTCAAGAATATTCTGAAAAAGTAAAACTATTGTAATCAAAGTGAAAACTTGCGATGATTTCACATTTTTTTTATTTTTTTGGAATATACTTAAATCAGCAGGGGGTGTGGGCTAATGATTACAAACAAAAAATATTTTTAAACCTACATATTTTCACTTAAAAATTTTGTAACTATTTAGGTTATTTTGGTGCAAGCGTAGACGCTTGCACCAGTTAATATCTCGTGCAAGCGTCCACGCTTGCACGAAGTTCAAAATAATAATTTTATCACTATACCTAAATAGTTACAAAATTTTGTTTTTTTATCAAATAACTTATTAAAAATAATATTTTTTACAAATTATTCTTTAAAAAGTATGTTTTTTCAAAAACTTACTTTAACTTTGCGGGCTTAAAAAAGACTGATTTATTTTATGGCTCAAAAAAATAAAAAAGACTATCATTAAATTTAAAAAAAACAAATTATTTATTAGGAAAATATGATTACTATGATAATGGCAGCTATCCTTGGAATGGGAGTGTTGTCTTTGATTTTTACATTTGTAAAATCGGCTTGGGTAGCAAAACAAGATGCGGGCAATGAAAAAATGATTAAAATTTCAGATAGCATTGCTAAAGGTGCTATGGCTTTTTTGAAAGCAGAGTATCGCGTTTTAGGGTTTTTTGTATTTTTTGTGGCTATTGTTTTAGCCTTTATGGGTTCTCGCTCTGCAAACTCACACTGGACAATTTCAATCGCCTTTATTTTAGGGGCAGTTTGTTCTGCCACTGCAGGTTTTATTGGTATGCGAATCGCTACCAAAGCAAACGTTCGCACCGCGAATGCCGCCTTGACAAGTCTTACAAAAGCCTTGCAAGTATCTTTCACAGGAGGCGCAGTAATGGGAATGGGCGTAGCAGGAATTGCAGTAATTGGTTTAGGAGGTTTATTTTTTATATTATATTATGCTTTTGTAGGCACAACAGGCGATGCCAACGGCTTACAAATGGAAAGAGCCTTAGAGGTTTTGACAGGCTTTTCATTAGGGGCTGAAAGTATTGCTTTATTCGCAAGAGTAGGCGGAGGTATTTATACAAAAGCCGCCGATGTTGGTGCGGATTTGGTGGGCAAAGTAGAAGCAGGTATTCCTGAAGATGATCCTCGTAATCCTGCAACGATTGCGGATAACGTAGGTGATAACGTGGGTGATGTCGCAGGTATGGGCGCAGATTTATTTGGTTCTTTTGTCGCTACTATTTTAGCAACTATGGTTTTAGGACGTGAAACATTGGCAAGTGGTGATAAATTTAATGGACTTTCTCCTATTTTGTTACCAATGGTCATTGCAGCCGCAGGTATTTTATTTTCTATCATAGGAACTTTATTTGTAAAAGTAAAAAATGATAACGGAAACGTACAACAAGCATTAAATCTTGGAAACTGGGTTTCTGTAATCTTAACTGCCTTCGCTTCTTTGGGAATTATCTTATGGATGTTGCCTGCAAAATTAGAATTAAGAGGTTTTGTATTTACTCCAATGGGTGTGTTTTTAGCAGTAGCAATTGGTTTAGCCGTAGGAACTTTGATTTCAATTATCACAGAATATTATTGTTCGATGGGCAGAAGACCTGTTAATTCTATCACAAAACAATCTTCAACAGGTGCGGCAACTAATATCATTGCAG
This sequence comes from Bacteroidota bacterium, assembly GCA_004293265.1. GTDB lineage: Bacteria > Bacteroidota > Bacteroidia > Cytophagales > Microscillaceae > RDXZ01. Next base: position 15,290 of record RDXZ01000086.1, read on the forward strand.
GTTTGGCAGTAGGTATGGAATCGACTGTTTTACCAATCATTGTTTTGGCGGCGGGTATTATTTTATCTTATTCAGTAGCAGGTTTGTATGGCGTAGCAATTGCGGCAACAGGTATGATGGCTACTACGGCTATGCAATTGGCTATTGATGCTTTTGGTCCGATTGCGGATAATGCGGGAGGAATTGCTGAAATGTCAGGTTTACCAAAAGAAGTTCGTGAACGCACTGATATTTTAGATGCTGTAGGTAATACAACGGCGGCAACAGGAAAAGGTTTTGCGATTGCCTCTGCGGCGCTTACTTCTTTGGCTTTATTTGCGGCATTTGTAGGAATTTCAGGTATTAATTCAATAGATTTATACAAAGCGCCTGTTTTAGCAGGTTTGTTTATTGGTGGAATGATTCCATTTATATTTTCATCTTTGGCGATTTCGGCTGTAGGGCGTGCCGCAATGAAAATGGTAGAAGAAGTACGCCGTCAGTTTAGAGAAATTAAAGGAATTATGGAAGGAACAGCCGAACCTGATTATGCAAGATGTGTAGATATTTCTACCAAAGCTGCTATTCAAGAGATGATGTTGCCGGGTATTATTGCTTTATCTGTGCCGATTATCATTGGTTTTGGATTTAAAGGCGTTTTTGAACAAGTAAGTTCAGCAGAAATTTTGGGTGGAGTATTAGCAGGAGTAACCGTTTCAGGTGTATTGATGGCTATGTTCCAATCTAACGCAGGTGGCGCTTGGGATAATGCTAAAAAATCATTCGAAAAAGGCGTAAATATCAATGGAAAGATGGAATACAAAGGTTCTGACGCACACAAAGCATCTGTAACAGGCGATACCGTAGGTGATCCTTTCAAAGATACTTCTGGTCCTTCTATGAATATTTTGATTAAATTGATGTCGATAGTTGCGTTGGTAATTGCTCCTTATATTGCTCCTAAAAAAGCAGGACATACTCAAAATTTACCACAAGAAAAAGCAAAAATTGAAATGATTGCTAAAAAATAATATTATTGCAAAATATTTCATAAAAAAAAGCAAATCAAATTTATTTTGATTTGCTTTTTTTGTATGTTTTAAATACTTTTTTGTATAAAAAACATATCTATTTAGGTTATTTTTTCTTGGTGTTGCAGATGTCCTACTTTGTCCTGCTGAACGAAGTGAAGCAACTGCTTGTTAAAGGCGTTTTGTGAATGAA
>RDXZ01000087.1 GCA_004293265.1 Bacteroidota bacterium
GAAAAACAACTGAAAAAGATTTTCGTTTTTCGCAGTTGTCAATGTCGAAGACTTGACAAACTGCGAAAAAAACGGCGAAAAAAAACAGCCATTTTTCAGATTGTCAAGTCTGCGACATTGACAACTGAAAAATTGGCACGCCCTACGTGTAGGTTTCGTAAGTGATAAGTGGCTGAAAGACTTCGTTCCTCTTCGTCTTTCTACCACTTATCACTACGAAACCGTGATGGCTCAAAAAAAGCAATGCAAGGGAACTAAAAGGAAATAACAAAACGAAATCCATTAGCATAGGAACGATAAGTAGGAGTGTTGTAGTGGCGATAAGCAGAGCGACAATGCCGCGCAAGGTAATTCCAACTACCACCACGCAAAACACGAAAACCACTTTCTTTAATACCATTATAATCCGAATTATAATAATCTTGACACCATTCCCATACATTCCCATGCATATCATACAAACCCCAGGCATTTGGCGAAAAACTACCTACCTCTGTCGTACCTTGTCGATATACGCCTTTTGCATTATTGTTATATGGATAATTTCCATTATAATTTCCTTGGGCAGTAGTGAGATTAGCACCTGTTGAAAAAGGTGTCGTTGTTCCTGCTCTGCACGCATATTCCCATTCTGCCTCCGTAGGCAAACGATATTTTTTACCCGTAGTCTTAGAAAGCCAAGCACAATAAGTAGTTGCATCTTCCCAACTCACATTCACAATCGGATGGCGTTTGTTTTTCCAATTTGGATTAAAATCAGGAGCATTAGGCATTTTTGTATTGGTAGCAGTGCAATATTTTTCATATTCCTCTACTGTTACTTCGTATTTAGCCATATAAAAACTACTCACACTCACGCTGTGTTGATCTTCATTATCGTTTCTACTTACTTCGCTTTCTGGGCTACCCATTAAGAAAGTACCACCTTTGATGAATACCATACCTTCAGGTGCTTCGGGTTTTGCTTCTTCTTCTGCTGGTTTCTCTTTCTCTGCTATCATATCTTCTTTGGTATCATTTTCTCTTTTTTCTCCTCCTCCAAATATAGTTCCACCTCTGATAAAAAAAATCAATACCAACACTACTAATATCGTACCTACTGTATAAAAGATAGTTTTTTTGTTGTTGTTTGTATTTTGTTCTTCTTCTAATTTTTTAATTTCTCTTTGTAATTTCTCTTGTTCTTGTTTTTTTTGTTTTTGAAGCAATAAAATTTGTTTTTGTTTTTCTAATGCGTCTAATTTTTGTTGTTCTTGTGTGAGTTGTTGTTCTTGTTTTTTGAGATATTCTTGTTGTTTTTCTTGTTCTTTTTTAGATGTTTTTCCAAAAAACTTAAGGATAAAATCAATGTCAGTCGTTTGTATGTTTTGATAATAGATTTTTTCTAATAATTTGGTATTAAAATTATCTCCTTCGATAATAAAAATTTTGTTTACTTTTCCTTTTGAGATATGTTTGCCCAAAAAAGTGTCACATTCGTGTTGCACATACGTAGAAGCAACTGCTTCGGGCGTGCAATACAACAAAAAGTGCTTTGAGTTGTTGAGTGCGTCATTGATTTTACCAATAAACGAACTTCCTGCGTGGTTTTTGAGGTTGTCATTTGAAAAGAATACACTTATTCCGTGTTCGCGCAGATATTTTACTTGTTCTTCTGCTTCATTTTGATTTTTAGAAGAATAACTAAAAAAAATATCATAGTGAATAGGTTTTGCATCTATATTGGTGTTTGCCTGTTTATTGACAAAAAACATCAGTCTATCTGATAAAGTATAATCATATCTGTTGGATAAATACTCCCTTTCAAGTCCACCCAAAAATGTATCATTTACTTGCCACTCGTTTAGTTTTGTAAAGGCTGGTCCCAAATAATTGCCTTCTATTAATTTGATAACTTCCTCTGCTTGTTTTTGTGTGAGCATATTTTTTCTCTAATTTTAAAAATATTTGCAAATATAAAAATAAAAAATAATAATTTTACAAAAAATAAAAAATTATTTATTTAAAAAAGATAAAATAATATTATATACACATCAAAAAGTGGTTTTTGAATATTTTAAAAGTAGATTTTTATTAAACTATCCATCATCGATTCTTACATTTTACTCAAATAATCCCAAATCACAATGCCTACACTCACCGAAACATTGAGAGAATGTTTTGTACCAAATTGTGGAATTTCGAGGCAGTTTTTGGCTTCTTTGATGACTTCCATAGATACGCCTTCGACTTCATTTCCAAAAAAAAAAGCATATTTTTGAAAAGGATTTGGCTCAAATTGATGTAAAAAAATGCTATTGTCCGTCTGTTCGACTGCTAAAATTTCATAATTTTCGTTCTTTAATTTTTCTATCAAATGAGTAATATTTTCTACATATTCCCAAGCCACAGTTTCGGTAGCACCCAAGGCAGTTTTTTGAATTTCGCGGTGCGGAGGCGTGCCTGTGATGCCTGTAAGATATATTTTTTCTGCATTGAACGCATCACAAGTGCGAAAAGCCGAGCCAACATTCATCATACTTCTGACATTATCCAACACAATTACAAAATTATTTTTATCAATATTTTTAAATTCTTCTGTGCTTAATCGACCTAATTCATCTAATTTTAGTTTTCGCATTTTTTCTTTTTTTTGGATATTTTTTTAAGAAATAATTATAAATTTTCTATTTCTTTGGCAAAAGATAACAATTCGTGTTCACCAAAATATTTAGTCATTAGTTGTAAACCAATCGGTAAGCCGTTTTCGTTTGTGCCATTGGGAATAGAAATAGCAGGGATTCCGACTACATTGGCTTGCACCGTAAAAACATCTTCTAAATACATTTGCATCTGATTTTTTGTTTTTGTACCAATTTTAAAAGCGACATCGGGCGTGGTTGGCATCAAAATAAAATCATATTTTTGTAATAATTCTTCTGTTTTTTGTTGAATAATTCGTCTAATTTTTTGTGCTTTTGTGAAATAAGCATCATAATAATCAGCACTTAAAACAAAATTTCCTAATAAAATTCGTTTTTTAACTTCTTTTCCAAAACCTTCACTTCGAGATTTGACGTACATTTCTTGTAAATTTTTTGCGTTTTCGGCTCTGTGTCCATATCTCACGCCATCATAACGACTTAAATTACTGCTTGCTTCGGCAGTAGTAAGAATATAATAAGTAGGTAATAAATATTTTAAAAAATGAAAATCTATACCCTCGACTTGATGACCTGCGTTTTTTAAAGCCTCTATTTTTTGTAAAGTTTTTTCTTTTACAATTTGACTTAGCCCATCATTTTCAAAAATTTCTTTAAAAAATACAATTTTTTTGTGCTGATTTTTTGTTTCTAAAAGTTGAGAATAAGACGGAACAGGCAAAGTAGAAACAGTGCTATCAAATTCATCTTTTCCAGCAATTACTTCCAAAACCAAAGCCACATCTTCTATACATTTTCCAAAAATTCCTACACAATCAAAAGATGAAGCATACGCCAATAAACCATGCCTTGAAACTCGAGAATAAGTGGGTTTTAGTCCAATGACTCCGCAAAAACTTGCAGGTTGTCGTACCGAACCGCCTGTGTCTGTGCCTAATGCAATGCGACACATATCGGATTGTACGCTTACCGCAGACGCACCTGACGAGCCACCCGATACGCGTGTATCGTCTAAAAAGTTCTTTGTAACGCCAAAAGCAGAGTTTTCATTCGAACTCCCCATCGCAAACTCATCACAATTTTGTCTGCCAATAATGATAGCATCTTCTGCTAATAATCTCTCGACTACGTGGGCTGAAAATTGAGAAACAAAACCATCTAAAATATAAGAAGAGGCTTGCAAAGGGTGGTTTTCATAACACAAAACATCTTTCAAACCAACTACCAAACCTGCTAATTTTCCTGCTTTTTTTTGTTGAATTTTTACATCAATTTCTTTTGCTTTTTGCAAAGATTCTTGTTCATAAACAGATAAAAAAACATTGAGATTTTGGTTATGTGTATGAATATTTTGAATATAATATTGGACTATTTCAAGACAAGTGATTTTATCACCAAAAAGGTCTTCTTGAATATGTAAAAGTGTTTTGTATTGTTGCATTTTTTTTAGAGAAAGTAGATTTGTAGGCAAAAAATATATAATCATTGCAAAAAAAAGATTTTAACTTCAATCTATTTTCTTCTATTGCAAAAAAAATAAAAATTAAGATTGTTGTTTTTTCTTAAATATTTTTGCTTTGTTTTCTTGCCCTGTGATTAGTTTTTGAATATTTTTTTGGTGAGTAATCGCCACAATAATAAACATTAAAAAACCAAAAACAATCAAAACAGAATCTTCAGGTTTAAAATAAGGAATTAATAATAACAAAGGAAAAGCCAAAGTAGCCAACAAAGAACCTAATGAAACATATTTTGATAGTAATAATACCACAATAAAAATTCCTACACAAATAAGTGTAATTTTCCAATCTACTGCCAACATCATTCCTAATAAAGTTGCTACGCCTTTTCCACCTCTAAAACCAACATAAATAGGAAAAATATGCCCTAAAACAGCCAAACAACCAAATATTAGTTTATAAAAAATTATTTTGGAGAGTAATAAATCATCAATGACAACCAAATGAGCCACTCTAATCAACCAAAAGGCTAATTCTGTGGCTACAAAACCTTTCAAAACATCAACAAGCATTACTATAATTCCTGCTTTTTTGCCTAATACTCTGAATGTATTTGTCGCGCCAGCATTTCCACTTCCATAATCTCTGACATCTTTTCCATAAAAATTTAGACCAACCCAAACCGCAGTAGGTACAGAGCCAATCAGATATGCTAATAATCCAGCACAAAATAAATAGAATATATCCATTTTTATAAATAAGCATTTAATTTGTTAAATGATTATGCAAAAATAATAATATTTTTTAAAATTCAAAAAAAGATTACTATTTTTTTTAAAACTTTACCAATTCTTTTCTAAAACTATTGTGTTTTAAGTTTTTATATATTTTAAATTTGGCAATTCCCCAGCGGTGCAAACGATAAGTCAATGAAACACGCAAAACTCCCATTCCATATTTTACACTTCTTTTAAAATTAATACTGCTTGCTTCATCAAAATATTTTGTTGGGCAAGTAACTTCTCCAATCATAAAACCTGCATAAGCAATTTGTCCTAACATTTCGTTATCAAAAACAAAGTCATCTGAATTGTCTTTCAAAGGCAAGGCTTCCAATACCTCACGACTAAATGCTCTATATCCTGTATGATATTCGGCTAATTTTTGTCCCATCATTAAGTTTTGGAAAAATGTTAAAAACCGATTGGCAATATATTTATACATAGGCATACCGCCCACCAATGCACCTTTTCCTAAAATTCTTGAGCCTAACATAACATCATGCACCCCTTTGGCAATCGGAAAAACCATTGCTTCTAAGAGTAAAGGCGTATATTGATAATCAGGGTGCAACATTACGACCACATCAGCCCCAATTTCTAAGGCTTTTTGGTAGCAAGTTTTTTGATTTCCGCCGTATCCTTTATTTTTTTCGTGTCTAATGACGTGTTGAATACCCAATTTTTTGGCAACTTCACTTGTATTATCTTTGGAGTGGTCATCAACTAAAATTACTTCATCAATGATTTCAAAAGGAATTTCTTTGTATGTTTTTTCCAATGTTTCTGCCGCATTGTAGGCGGGCATAACGACCACTATTTTTTTGTTATTTATCATATTTTTTTGAAGATGAAAATAGGTAATGAATTGGTTTTTGGTTATTTTTTACCTTGTAATTCCTCTTTCAGCATTTTTAACAAAGTTAATAATTTCATCTCTTTCTTTTGAAAAAGCAATATCACTTTCGATTACTTTCAAAGCCTCTGCGGTATTCATACCACTTTGATACAATAATTTATATGATTCTTGAAGTTGTCCTATTGTTTCATTTGAAAAACCTCTACGCCTCAAACCTACTAAATTTAAACCTTCATAAGTCAAAGGTTCACGTGCTACTGTGATAAATGGCGGTACATCTTTGCGTACCAAAGAACCTCCTCCGACCATTACATGCGCTCCGATTTTCACAAATTGATGCACAGCACTTGTGCCTCCCAAAATAGCGTGATAACCAATTTCGACATGCCCTGCCACCTGCACACTATTTGCCAAGATACATTTATCGCCAATCATACAATCGTGTGCCACGTGGACGTAAGCCATCAACAAACAATCTTTTCCAATTTCTGTTTTAAATTTATCAGCAGTTCCTCTATTGATAGTAACACATTCTCTTACGATTGTTCTATCACCAATAATTGCCAATGTTTCTTCTCCTCCAAATTTTAAATCTTGTGGCACATTTGATATGATAGCGTGTGGGTGGATTTTGCAATTATTTCCTATCCTTGCACCTGACATCACAACGGCATGCGCTCCTATCCAGCTATCTTCTCCAATTTCAACATTGTCATAAATAACTGCAAAAGGCTCGATGGTTACGTTTTTGCCGATTTTTGCGTTAGGGTGTATATATGCTAATGAATTATGATTCATACTTTTAATTTTTTGAATAAAATAGTGATATTATAAAGATTTACGCACCAAACTTGCAGACAAAACTGCTTCGCAAACGATAGTTCCTGCTACATAAGCTTCTCCTTTCATTTTAGCGATTCCTCTACGAATTGGGTATAATAATTCACAATAAAAAGTAATCATATCACCGGGTAATACCATTTTTTTGAATCTACATTCATCTATTGATAACAAATAAGCCCAATAATTTTCGGGGTCAGGCACACTACTTAACACTAAAATTCCGCCTGTTTGAGCCATTGCTTCTATTTGCAAAACGCCGGGCATTACAGGATTTCCCGGAAAATGTCCCATAAAAAACGGCTCGTTCATCGTTACATTTTTGATACCTGCTACACTTTTTTCGTCTAAATGATAGATTTTATCTACTAAGGCAAAAGGATAACGATGAGGCAAAATATTGGCAATATGTTTTATATCCATCAAAGGTTGTACTTTCGGATTATAAACAGGCACTTTGTTATCTGCTAACATAGCTTGTCTGATTTTTTTAGCCAAAGCTACATTTGCGGCGTGTCCTGGGCGGGCGGCGATGATTTGTGCTTTCAAAGGTCTTCCTACCAATGCCAAATCACCTACAACATCTAATAGTTTGTGGCGAGCAGGTTCGTTTTTATGTCTTAATTCAACATTATTTAAAATGCCTTCTTTTTTAACTTCAACGGCTTTTCTGCCCATCAAAGTAGCTAATTTATCTAATTCTTCTTGTGAAACAATTTTATCAACAATCACAATGGCATTATCTACATCACCTCCTTTGATTAAATTAGCTTTAAAAAGTGCTTCTAATTCGTGTAAAAATACAAAAGTACGGCAGTTTGCGACTTCATTTCTAAAATCAGTAATATTTGCTAAACTTGCGTGCTGACTACTCAAAATAGGTGAGTTATAATCCACCATTACTGCCAAACGATAGTCGTTTAATGGCAGAGCAGACAATTCCACTTCTCTTGCGTTATCTCTATAAATAATATTTTCTTTTACTTCGTAATATTGACGCAGGGCATCTTGCTCCTCAAAACCAACTTCTTCTAATGCCTCAATAAATTGAATAGAACTTCCGTCCATAATAGGTGGCTCAGGTCCATCAATTTGTATCAAAACATTATCCAATTGTAAACCAACTAATGCCGCCAAAGTATGCTCAACCGTATGTACCCTTGCCCCATTTTGTTCGATAGTAGTTCCTCTTGATGTATCGACTACATAGTCTGCCAATGCTTCTATAATTGGTTTTTCGGGCAAATCAATGCGTTGAAATTTGTAGCCGTGATTGGGTGGTGCGGGTAAAAAACGCATAGTAGCTTTTACGCCTGTGTGTAGTCCCACCCCTGATACTTCAACAGGTTCTCTGAGGGTTTGTTGTTTTATATTCATAATTTTAAAATTTTTGAGGTTTATGAAACAAAATATTTCACAAAGTTACGTTTATTTTGTTGAGTCGTTTAATTTTTTTTCTAATTCTTCTATTTTTTTATTTAGTTCAGGTAATTTTCTAAAAAGTGCAGACGATTTCATAAATCCGATATAAGATTGTGCAGGATATCCTTGTACGGTTGTATTTTCTTCTGTAATAGTTGCATTTACGCCTGTTTTTCCACCTACACGCGTTTTGTTGGCAATTTCTATGTGTCCAGCGATTCCTGATTGACCGCCGATAGCACAATATTTTCCGATTTTAGCAGAGCCAGCGATTCCAACTTGTGCGGCAATGACTGTATGTTCTCCAATTTCGACATTATGTCCAACTTGAATTAAATTATCTAATTTTACACCTTTTTTAAGAATAGTTGAGCCAATAGTAGCTCTATCTACGGTTGTGTTTGCTCCTATACAGACATCATCTTCTATGATTACGTTGCCTAATTGTGGGATATTTTTATATGAGCCGTCTTTTTGTGGGGCAAATCCAAAACCTTCTGCTCCAATAATTACTCCTGAGTGAAAAATACAATTTTTTCCGATAGTTGTATTTGGATATACTTTTACGCCTGAATAAAGCACCGTATTGGCTTCAATAATTACATTTTCACCAATATAGACGTGAGGAAAAATTTTTACATTTTCGCCTAACTTTGTATTTTCGCCTATGTATGCGAATGCACCTACGTACACATTTTTTTCTAAAACTGCAGAAGATGCTACAAAAGCAGGGTTTTCAATGCCTATTTTTTTATGCAATGTTTGGGCAGTTATAATTTTATCATATTCTTGTAAAAGTTGGGTAAAACCAGAATAAGCATCTTTTACAACAATAAGATTTGTGTTTTTGATTTCGTTTTTAGGAATAAAATTTTCACCCACTATCACAACACTTGCATTGGTTGTGTAGATGTAATGTTCATATTTCATATTTGATAAAAAACAAATACTACCTTCTGGCAAATTGCTTTCATCTATTTTTCCTAATTTATCTACGGTTATGTTTTCATCACCTTGCACTTTTCCACCTAAAATTGCTGCAATTTGTGCTATTGTAAATTTCATTTAATCTTTATTTTGCTAATTTTTTTGCAAATATAAATAAGAAAAAAATAAAATTCTAAAAAAATGATTTTTTTTTACTTCAAATATTCAAAAATACCTTATTTTTAAGATACCCTTGAAAATCAAAAATAGTATTACAAATGTAATACTATTTAAAAATGAATAAGTATTGATTTTTTTTCAACCTCGTTTACTGGTTTTGGGTATTGGTTTTAAGTAATTCTTTTAGTTTCTTTTTTAGATTATTTGGAAGATAACTCAAATGTCTATCAATATCTGTTTCAGTTTTTATATCTTCTAAATGATAAGCATGATAAATATTTTCCTCAATTCCATCTTCGGGTATAAATTCAACTAATTTACCTTTTCCACCTTCTATTTCTGGAAAATTATCTAAGGCATATAATTTTTTTATACCATTTTCTGTGATGGCAATTTTTAATAATATTTCTGCATATTCTTGCATTTTATTTGCTGGAAAAAGCAAACGATTGATAAAAGCATCACCCTTATTTTGTCTATCTTTTGGATTAGCAACAGAACCATTTTTATAATTGATATAGTCGTGTTTGGGATTATGTTTAAATTGATAATTTTTATTTGGAATATTTGTTACATCATTTTGACTGACGCATTTTATTTCCACAATATTTACTTGATGTGGATAACTATCTTTCTTGACAACATAGATTTTTTTACTAATTTCGTCATCAGTAAAGTGAAGCAATAAAACATCTTCTTTTTTTACTGATTGTTGTTGTGTTATTTCTGCGATAGTTTTATTATTCACATAAGAAATACAAGGTTTTTCGATGTTTAAATCTGTCAAATAATACTCAGATTGATTATGTGTATTTTTCCAATCTGTTAGATTTGTACCAAATCCATCAAAACGTGTATAGATTGCTTGTATTTGGTTTATATCTGTAATTCCATTTTCAAATTCCCTCATTCCTATCCAATATATTTCTTTGTGTCCTTTTTCTACAAGTTTATCTATCATCAATTTAAAATCATCATTATCAGTAGAAAGAAGTTTATTAAAATCAAAATTGGATTCATTTAAAAATATTTTCATTATTTTTTCTCTGATTTTAATTTGAATAGTGTTTTTATATCTAAATTATTTTGGTCAAAAAAATCTTTTTCCCAATTAAGAATAAATCCGTCATTGTCCATCTCGATTGATTTTACAACAGAAAAATTTTCATTTATTTCTTTTTCAAAAAAGAAAATTTTAGTTTGTTCTTTTGCAATTACTTTTTTTGCAACCGCAACTCTCAATCCATTGATAATATGGTCTGAATGTGTTTCGATAAAAATCTGTCTGCCTGATGCGGCACATTTTGCTATTAATTCTGCCATTTTTGATTGCCCTGCGGGGTGCAAATGCGATTCAGGGTTTTCGATAATGACAATACCATTTTCTTTTACGGTTAATAATGCAATAATAACAGGTAATATATATGTAAGCCCAAAACCTACATTGGTGGGTTTAAACTCTGCTGAATCTCCAATTTGAAATGTACCACGTACTTTATTGATTTCAGGAATATAATAGGTATTTATTTTTACATTAGGAGTGATATATTCTAACCAATAAGATACCTGTTGCAAAAGATAATCTTCTTGTGGTTGAGTATCAGGGTGCAATACATCTTTATTTTTTATTTTTTCATTTTTATAAGTATCCAAATAATGCAAAGCAAATTGACCATATTTTCCTAATTCTTTGCGTTCAATTTTATTCGAATCAGCATCATTAAATTCTTGTGGTGCTATTCTTTCTGCATTAAGATAATGAAAAGAGTCATCATACAAAAAAAGAGATGCTTCAAAAAAATCTTTTTCAGTTTTTGTCAATGGATTATTTCTTAAAGTATTGGCACGCCTTGTTAGTTCTAATTTCGTTCCCAACCTTTTATCTTCTTCTCTTAAATAATCAAAATAAAAATCGTTTTTTTGATTATTTTCATCTTCAAAGCCAAAATATATTGGATTGTTTATTTCGTCTGCATCTATTGAGAGTGCATCTTTTCCAGTACCAATATTAACAGCTTCACCTTTTAACAAAAGCCCTTTTTCTTGTAAAGTTTTTTCTAAAAAAGATTGTCTTAAAAGCAATAAAGTTTGGATAAGAGTAGATTTTCCCATACCATTTACTCCTGTAAATACATTCAAATTTGATAATTGAAATTCGTTGTCTTTCAAAAGTTTGAAGTTTTTAATTTTGAGTATTTTTATCATTTTTCCATAGTTTTAAAGGTGGATAATATTTTTTTAATGTGTCATATATTTTTTGAAATCTAAGATTTACTTTTACAATACTGCCTGTAGAACTTGTAATGCTTTCGTTAAAATCATTATCATTGAACAAGGCTTCAAAATCTTCGATAATATTTTCTTTTTGTTGGATAATATTTTCCTTTGCATTAATATCAATTTGTGCAAAATAATACATTACTACATCATACAAAGCACGATTGAATGTACTTTTTTCGTCCTCATTAAGATTGGTACTAAAAGATTTTTCTTCAAAAATATTTTCAGTGATTTGCAATGCTTTGATAAATTTATCTTTCAATTCATCATATTTTTTTTGTTCCAATGTATTTAATTTTGCAAGAGTTTGGTCTAAAAATATACCCAATGAGCCTTTGTAGTCGTGAGTTTCCATAATTTGAAAAGCCAAAAATCTTAAAATAATTTCTTTGTCTTGCATACGTTTATCCGAAACCCTTACAATATTCTTAAAAGCACTTTCTTTGCTTAATTCTTTTAAAAATTCAGTACCTTTTTTTTCTTTTTGATTCAATGAATTACGTATTTCTTGGGCATTGAGCTTTAATCCACCTGTGTTTATTCTATGAAAAATGCTATATTTTACTTCAATAGGTGTGGCTGGCTTTATCAAATAGACTGTAATTTGTGTTTCTGCAATTCTTCTTTTATATGTTCCTGAGAGTGCATTGTAATCTCCTGAAACATCTTTTAAAATTTTTAAATCTTTCAAAATCAATCTATTATGATGTTCTTTGTGTTCTTTATCAGCATATACAACAAATTTTTGTATTGTTGAAAGTCTTTGCAATCCATCAACCACTAACCAATTTTCATTATCACTTGCATCAAAATAAAAAGCAGGTAGTGGCAACCGTAATAAAATAGACTCAATCAAACGTCCCATATTTTCGTTAGACCACAAATTATTATTGCGTTGAAAATCAGGATTCATATCTATTCCGTCATATTTTAGTCGGCTGATAAGAGAGTCTAAACTTCTTTGTTCGGTAGTAATATCTACTTTGGAAGGGTCAAAAGAATAATCATAATCTTCGTCATCTTCTTCAATTTCATTATTTCTTTCTTCGTATTGTCTTATATTGTTGGCATCAATAGAAATAGTAGCCAATAACTGATTTCTGTAATCCATTTCTGCACACGCTTTCCAAAAATAATAATTTTGCTTGTTTTTACTTTTTGCGTGATAATTTTTTTCTAATTCTTTTTCGATACATTCTTGATTATCTTTCAAAATATTTTCCCAAAAACTACTTTGTGTTGTATTTTTTTGTATTAACAAAAAATCAAAAGAAATAAATTTTGGTTCGTTTTCTATATTTTTTTGATTGCTGAAATCATATTTTTTAATAAAAGACGGATGTTCAAGGTATATTTTCATTTTTTCTGAAGGCAAAATCAAACCAATGGTAAGCTTATTTTTTTCACGATAAATACCTATGATTTTTCTATTGCCAATCATCAACGAAAGTCCTAATTTTTCTCCTTCTAAGGCGGCAAATTTAAGCGATTTGCTCTCCCAAGACAAATTATTTTTGATTAGAATATTATTGCATAAATCTAAATAAATAATTACATCTTCTTTGTTGGCAAAAATATGAAGTTGGTTAATAAAAATTTGTTCCTCGTTATTCATAATATATTGTTTAAAAATGCAAATTTAAGATTAAAAAATCATATTTGCAAACAAGCAAAATAAATAATTGACCTTTTCCCAAACTTATATTTCTCAAACAATCAATCAATCAATGAATAAAAAAATCAATAATTTTCGAAAATACATTTTTTTATATTTATTCGAAACATTATTGATTTTTAGATAAATTCAGAATAACAATCATTCAAAAAAAAGTGTATAATTTTTCAAAAAACGAGGTCTGACTATTATTTCAAATTACCAGTTAAAATACTTTAATGAAAATAACTTTTATTTATAAATAATTGAAAATCAATTATTTATAAATAAAAGTTATCCCAAACTAACGTTTTTTAAGAAGTTTTGACTCTATTTTTTTCGTCATCAGCACCACCACTTTTTCTTAGTTTTAGATTGCTTCCTTTGCTAAATCGATACGAAAAATTAAGTGTAGCCACACGACTATCCAACACACTATAAAATCTTGCCGTTGCATTGCTCAAACCTAAAATATCGCCACCCGGTTGAAATGTCCAAAAAACATCACTTACATTGAGTTTTAAAGCACCTTTGTCTTTCATTATTTTCTTTTGTATGCCTACGCCTGCACGCCAAAAAGGTATCGTAACAAATTGTGCAGAATATGCCGCTGATTGATAATTGACGTTCATTTCGCTTGACCAACCTTTTCCTAATTGAAATTGATTGACCAAATTGGTGCTATAAAATGTTCCTGTGTTGTTCAGATTTTGTCCATAAATTAAGGAAAGTGATTGGTTATAAGTGGCTTGTGCATAGAGTTGCATTGTCCACCAACTCAAAGGATTTAGCCCTGCATTGACCGCCAAAGTAAGATTTTTTTGTGTGCCAATGTTGCCCGGTCTGCTATAAAAAAACGTTCCTTCAAATTGTATCGTTTCTGTGATGATGTTTTGTGTATAACTATACGCCAACGCAGTCGTGATTTTGCTTTTATAAGTATGTGTCAATTCAAAATTATCCGAATAAGTAGGCAATAAAAATGGATTGCCCGCATAAATTGTAAATCTATCCAAAGGATAACTAAATGGATTGAGTGATTGATAATTAGGACGATTGATTCTTCGTCCATAAGAAAATCCGAATACATTTCTACTCAAACTATCAGGGCGATAATTGAAATAAAAAGTAGGAAAAAGATTGGTGTAATTTCTCTTAAAAGATGAATCTCTTTTGGTAGGATTGCCAAATTGTAAGCCTTCGAGATTTGTGTTTTCCATTCTTAAACCTACTTGAATACTTATTTTTTTGAAATCTTTGTTAAAATTGACATAAGCCGCATTGATATTTTCATTGTAATCAAATAAATTGCTCAAATCATTATTAATGGTGCTAATATTATTTTTTTCGTTGGTAAATTGTGCCACATTTTTGGTTCTTACAAAGCCTGTTTTAAAACCTGCTTCAAAAACTCCTCCTTTTTTTAAAGGTTGTATATAATCTGCTTTCAAAGTATAAATATCAATATCAGCAGGCAAAACGCTTTTCAAAATATCTTGTGTTTTGAGTGTATTATTGGGTAAAAAAACGCTATTTTCGAGGTTTTGATTGATGCCAGCGGTGTAGTTGATATAATCGAGATTGGCTGAAATTTCCTTGCCTTTTTTATCTATTTTATACGAATAATTAAAATTTACACTGCCATTCCACCATTTTCTACGATTTATATTGGTGGCATTGACAGTCGAATCTGCTTGTTGAGATTGATTAAATAAAGTTGATTTATTGGTATTGGTAGAAATCGTTGGATTATAAAAACCACTCAAAACCACTCCAAATGTTGTTTTGTCTGATAAATAATAATCTGCACCCAAACGAATATTATTGCTGTATCTTTCATTTTTGATGAAAGAATTTTGGCGAAAAGTTGCATTTATATTGCCGTCTGGTCGTAAATATTTTCGTTCTATAAGCAAATCTTGATAATCATTGTTCATATTGGCACTGATTGTACTAAAAAAATTGAATTTATTAATTCTATAATTCATATTAAAACTATTGTTAGTACGACTATAAAAACCTTGTCCAAAAGCCAAACTTATACTTCCATTAAAACCTTTGAGCGTATTTTTTTTGAGGCGAATATTTATCACACCTGCATTGCCTGCGGCATCATATTTGGCGGGCGGATTGGGCATCAATTCTATTCTTTCTATCGTACTCGAAGGCAAAGATTTAAGATAACTTGTCAAGGCATCGGCAGACATATAGGTAGGTTTATCATCAATAAGAACCACCACACCAGATTTTCCTTTCAGACTAATATTACCTTCGAGAGATACTTGGACACCCGGCGACTTTTCCAAAACCTCCAAAGCACTGATGCCTGCATTGGTTATCAAAACATCAGGATTGATGACAGTTCGGTCTATTTTTTGTTCTATAAATGATTTTTGAGCCGTAATCACTACTTCTTTGAGTTCTCTATCTTTTTCTTTTAATATGATAGTAGGAAGTTGAAAGGTATTTTGTGCTTCTGTGATTTCAAAAACAGATGAAAATTCATCTTGGTGATTCAAATTACTAATAAAAATCAAATAAGTACCTATTTGTACTTTATCAAACTCAAAAAAACCATTTTTTTCTGTGAAAGATGTCTTGACAATCGAAGAATCTTTACTTTTTAGTAAATTAACAATTGACGCATCTAAATTATCGGCATTAGGAGTTTTAATCTCGCCTGTAATTTTTGTTTGTGCTGATAGAAATACACTTTGAAAAATGTAAATCAAAGATAGCAAATATATTTTTTTCATTTTATTCAATAATTAAGGAATATTTTTGTAAGTAAGTATTATTATTTTTTAGTCCTTACATTATTTTAACATTTCCGCTATTTTTTTAACATTTTGAATAAAATTAAAAAACACATCTTACTAAATCCCCTTTTTCTTGATGTAATATTTTGTTTAATATTACATTTTTTTATTTATTAAAATAGTACAATTTTTATAAAATAATAGATACCAAATAAACTAAAAAAAAGTAATAAAAATATAAAAATTATAAAAAATAATTCTTTTTTACTCATTGTTTTTGTTCCAATATTTTTTTTTCAATATGCTCTAATATTAGACTTACTAAATCGGTTATTTTCTTTCAAAAGGCATTAACTAAAAATTAACACTCAAAAATTATGAATTATAAAAATATATACATATTTTTG